>CAJXSB010000401.1 GCA_913060435.1 uncultured Desulfococcus sp. | reverse complement strand
CACAATCAGGATCAGCGGGGGTTTTTCGGCCATCATTCTTCCTTGCGATATTCGGCGGTCTCTACCGTGACCGGATCGAGGGGAACCGGCGATTTCCACCGCCTGGGGGTGCCGGCGGGTCTGCATATCAGAATTATATGTTCTTTCGCTTTTTTATACCATCGCGGGAAAAATGCAAGCGATGATTTGGCCTGCAGGCTGGTCTCCTGGCAAAGCGCCATGTGAAAAACCGCTGTTTGACAAACCGCCCGGGAATCGAATAGTGATAGCATTGATATTTCGGGTCGTCCGGATCCGATGCGCCGGATGCAGATTCCCGCCCGGCGGGACGGATACCCGTTGGGCCTCGGATGCGTCGCCCGGCGGAGGCAAGGCCTGAACGCCGATCCATCAGGATTCATTCAATGATAAACAGCCCGGTCCGGGGCCTGTCAGCAATCCCGGCACCGGCGGCAGCAGGGGGACATTCATCATGGCAGGAGTCAACAAAGCGATCATCATCGGCCGGCTGGGGCAGGATCCGGAAATCCGGTACACCCAGGACGGTTCACCCGTCGCCAACCTCAGCATTGCCACCTCCGAGGAGTGGCGCGACCGGGAAACCGGCGAAAAAAGGGAACGCACCGAGTGGCACCGCGTCGTTGTCTTCCAGAGGCTGGCGGAGATCTGCGCCCAGTACCTCTCCAAAGGCCGCCAGGTCTACATCGAGGGAAGAATCCAGACCCGCGACTGGGTGGACCGCGACGGCAACAAGCGCTACACCACCGAGATCGTCGCCAGCACCATGCAGATGCTCGGATCGAGAAACGACGCCGCACCCCAGAATGCCTACGGCGGGGGCCAGGCCGGCGGATACGGCCGGCCGCCCCAGGGGAATCAGGGGAACCAGATGAATCAGGGGAACCAGGGCGGCGGCTACTCCGGCGGCCCGGGAACCGGCGGTGGCGGGTATCCCGCCGGCCCAATGGGCGGGGCCCCCCAGGGGCCGGAGACGCCGGCGGATCGGGGATATCCCGATGACGGGGGCGCCGGCGGCAACACACCGCCGGACGCCGGACCGGATGAAGACGACATCCCCTTCTGATGCGCAGCGCTACCATGCTCTTCATCTGTTGAGGGGAAGAATAGGCACCGCTGCCCCCCTTCCCCACAGGCGATAGTAGGGACCTGAGAACCACCGCCGCCGGGGCGCCGGATGCTGATGCACCGGCGCCCGGCGAGATCCACCCCCTTGTCAATCAACCGAGAATGCATTAGATTGATAGGAATATTGCAACGAAAGGCCTCCGCAACAATGAAGATCCTGTTTGTCACCGATCTCCACGGCGCAGAGTGGAAATATGACCGGCTCTGCGACATCGCCCGCGCCGACCGGCCCGACGCCGTCATCAACAGCGGCGACATGCTGCCCAAGGGCGACAACCTGTTCCGGCAGAATGCGTTCATCACCGACGTGCTCGACCGCCATTTCGCACGCTTCGACGCCATGGGAATGCCCTATTTCTGCTATCTGGGCAACGATGACCTCAGAATATGGGACAATCTTTTCGACGAGACGTGCCGGAAATACCCTTGTATCCATAACATCGCACAGCGAAAAGCGTCATTCGAGGGCGTCAGCTTCATCGGCATGAACTGGGTGGTGGACTATCCCTTCCGGCTCAAGGACCGGTGCCGCATGGACAGCCCCGACTATACCTTCCAGCCCCAGCTGGGCACCGGCCTCCTGTCGACTCCGGATGGGTGGACAGAGGTTCATGACTGGCCGGGATACGCCCGGAAGCTCCCCACCATCGCCGACGAACTCGCCGCCCTCGACCGCCCGGAATGCATGGATCAGAGCGTCTACGTCTTCCATATGCCGCCCAGCGATCTGGGCCTGGATGTCTGCGTCAATGGGCAGTCGGTGGGCTCCAGGGCCATCCACGATTTCCTCGCGGCCAACCAGCCCAGGCTCTCCCTCCACGGGCACATCCACGAGTCGCCGGAAATGAGCGGCGCCTGGCAGGCAGCGCTTGGCGACACCCGCTGCGTCCAGCCGGGCCAGCAGGACGACGAATTCGCCTACGTCACCGTCGACCTCGCCGGCATGACCATCGACCGGCAGGTCGATTTCGACCTCATCTCGATAGGATGGTAGCCTGCAGGCCGCAGCCGGTCGACGGTGCTGCGGCACGGCCGCCGGCCTTTCGCTGCTTCTGACGCTGGATGGCCGTTGCGACAAGGCGCATGGAGAGTCCCATGGACCTGCGGCAGAACCTTATGAACTCCTGGAGTTCGGGGTTTTCCGGGAGCAGGCAGACGCCGGCTTCCAGCTCCCCCCGGGCCATCTTGTAGGCCGACAGAAGATGAATATAGGTGTCCCGGTCCTTCTGCTGGATCAGGACCGGCGGAAATCCTGCTCTGAGAACGGGGATGTTGGAAACCAGCCGGGCCATTCTCCCGTTGCCATTGCAGAAAGGGTGGATGAGGACCAGGGCCATGTGGAGGCGTGCATAGGCGGAAGCCGCCTCGGAGATGCAATGGGTGGACGCCGACAGCCGGTTGAGCATGGCCATCCATTTTGCCATGAGGCAGGGAACATCTTCGGGTGCGGCGAACTCGTAATAGGTCAGGGTCTCCCTGTGATGGACGTAGGTCCCGTTGGGCGCCTCCTTCCACGCGCCGACAGGCCCCTCCGCACCATCCTCGCCCGCCGACATCAGGGCCTGGTGAAGACGGAAAATATCGGCCTCGACGATCTCCGAAGATCCCCCTGCCAGATCGAATACCAGATCGACGGCACGGGCATGGCCTGCGATCTCCTGATATTCCTCGAGCGACCGGCTCGACTCCGTCATCCCGATCGCGACGAAAAACGCGGTCTCCCCCAGGGACGGCGAAGGCTCCCCCAGGCCGGCCGCCCCCTGAATCCAAAGGTTCCGAAGGTCCCGGACCACCTCTGCGGCGATGTCTGAATCCAGCATTTTCAAAAAGCGGAACATGGCGCTCTCCCCATGTGTTTAAACTAACACGCGCCCGCCGCAAGTCAATTCGCTTGCGTTCCTTCTCCTTCCGGCACCGAATGTTGACGCAGAGCAGCATACGCATCGGCCCATGTCGCCGAAAGCCTGGGGCGGCGGGTGGGCCATGAGAATCCGAAGTGCCCGCAGAGGGGGCAGAATATCTCTAGGAGGTCGCGCATCGCATCCCCTTCGGCGGGCAGCGTCTTCCGACCCGCACCGAATCCGAAGATCCGGTCGATGCCGCCGGCGATGGCGCAGGGGTAGTATCCCAGGGGGGTCAGGCCGATGCCGCAGTCCTCGAGTATCCTGCATCCGCTCCGGAAGTCCGCGAAGCGGAACCAGCCGCTGTCGGACGGGGCCCTGTTGAACGGCCGGAAGAGGCGCTGGCGGTCGGTCTTGAAGGTGTTCTTGACCACGATGCCCGACGGCAGGCGTGCAAGGATGCGGTTGACCCGGCGGCCGCTGCCGTTGGTGCAGACCACGATGCGCAGACCGGGGTTGTGGCGCGCACGGTATTCCAGGAGCCGGTCGAGGATGGCAAAAAAATCCCGGTGCAGGGTCGGCTCCCCGCCCAGCAGGCGGATCCGCCGCCATGGGGCCGCCGCCTCAACGCTATCCCGGATAAAGGCCTCGATCCGCTCGAGGGGCATCTCGAGTCCGCTCGGGGCCTGGGTGCAGGAGCGGTTGCAGTTGGCGCACCTAAGATTGCAGCGGTAGGTGATGTCGATCTCCACGAAGCGGCGGCTGACCTGAAAGGGGTAGCCGGCCCGGCGGGTGATCCACTGCTGGGAACGGATGAACTGCAGGGCGTCAAGACCCATCCGCCTCAGGGTCACGTTCCGATGGATCCTCTCTTTTTCATCCATCCGTCCGCTCCAGTGCCGCAAACGCCTCGACAGCCTCGGGCAGGGTTTCCCCCCG
>CAJXSB010000400.1 GCA_913060435.1 uncultured Desulfococcus sp. | reverse complement strand
CAATGACAATGACGGCGACGGCTACACAACATCAGAAGACTGCGATGACAGCGACCCGTCCATCCACCCTGGGGCAGCCGAGATCTGCGGAAATGGGATCGATGAGGACTGCAGCGGCGCTGATCAGCTCTGCCGGATCGATCCGATAGATCCTTATGACCCGCTTTACCCCCTGGATCCGGATCCGATTATCCCCCTTCTTCCGGCCTATACGGATGACGACGGGGACGGCTACACCGAAAACGGCGGTGACTGCGATGACGCCGACGCCGCCGTCTACCCGGGGGCAACGGAGATCTGCGGTGACGGCATCGACCAGGACTGCGACGGATATGATCAGATCTGCGTGCTGGATCCCCCGATCATTCTCAAGCCGCCGTTGAATATCGTCGTATATGGTATGGACGATGCGTAGCGAGGATCGATGTGTCATGTCCCTTCCGACATCACGCATTGACCCGGGCACCGGTCGATAGACACCGGATGCGCCCATCGGTGAAAGGACTCGGATGCATTGCGCAAAAAATGCCGGTCAACCCGGTCAGGGGAGGGAAGCGGTCCGGATGACGCTGCAGCGACAAGACAAGGCTTTACCCATGGGGCATATTGTCGTTCTGCTTCTCGCAGCAACGCTCCTGGCACTCACCGCTGCGGCAGCCGCCTTCGGCCAGGACTACCCGACCGAAGCGGAAATTGAAAACATGCTCCTGCCGCGCGCCCGGATGAACCGGGGCATCGGTGGGGTGGTCTCCGATGAACCGAGCGTCACCCTCCGGATCCATTTCAGACGGAACAGCGCCGAACTGACCCCGGCGGCGAAACCGCCCCTGGATAATCTGGGGCTTGCCCTGCAGCAGGAGAAGCTGCGGGGATATATCTTCAAGATCGAAGGCCATACCTGTGACCTCGGCAGTGAAGCCTACAACCGCGCCCTTTCCCTGGAACGGGCGAAAGCCGTTCGAGACTATCTTGTCAGAAATTTCAGCCTGTCCGGTTCGCAGCTCGAGGTTGACGGTTTTGGTGAACGGCATCCAGCCGTTCCCAATACGGATGAAGCCGCCCGGAAAAAAAACCGGCGGGTCGTCATCAAGAACACCCTGAGAGGTTTCGATCCTTTGAAAGCCGGCAGCAGCGTGGTGACGGCTAGGATCAAATGCCTCCGAAACCGCCAGGAGGAGGTCGTCCTGAAAGGCGATACCCTCACCAGCAGCGACCTTTTTTCAGTGGAGTTCATCACGCGGGAATCCATGTATCTCTACGTCTTTCACGTCGAATCCGACGGAAAAATGACCCGTATCTACCCCAACGATTATTTTTCATCCCAGGGCAATCCGGTGGCCCCAAATCGGGTGTATCGGATCCCGGAGGAGCGAAAATGGCTTCAGCTCGACGAAAACAAGGGCGTGGAGCATATCGTTCTCCTGGCCGACGCACACGCCCTGGATGACCCAGAAGCGGTATGCCGGCAGGTGATGCCCGCTTCCGCCCCCCGGCCCGGTGGCATGAAAATCGTGGAAATTCCCACAGGGGAGGAGACCCGGGGTATCATGGGGATCCGCAAGGAGCTGCGCTACGAAAGGAAGTCACTCTTTGTCTGGAAAAGCTATTTCATCCACCAGTAGCGGTCCACACCGGGAGCGCTGCCGCCGTCGGGCCATGATATTCTGCATCGGCCGGCAGGATGCGGGCGGCATCCCCGAAGCCCCGTCAAGGCGATGCCAATCCGCCCGCATGCCATGAAAGGACCTTCCCGGATGTCTCCAAACAAACAGCTGTTCATGCTTGGCGTCTCTACACTCCTGCTGGCAGGTCTCATCGGGGTCGTCCTGTGGGGCTTTCTCAAGGGCGGTATTCTGCCGCAGCATGTTTCGGAAAGCATCTCATCCCTGCTGGAGCAGGGACAATTTCATGCGGCACTCGAAGGGCTGGATGAACTGGACGCCGGCGATGCCGATAGGCTTCGGCTGGAGCGGCTGATGAAAGGCCGAGCGATGCCGGCCATCCGGTTTCAGTTTCAAAAACAGGGCGAGCCACCATCCCCGCTGCTGGATCTGCGGGATCCGGAAATCGAAAACCTGGTTCTGACCAACCAGGACAACTACCGCATCCAAATCCAACTGCCGGCTGCCGGGCCGGCGAACTACCTGTACCTATTTCAAATCGATCATGACGGGAAACTTCACAGACTGTTTCCCAACCCCATCTACAGCGATATCACCAACCCGGTTCTGCCAGGATTGACGGTTCAACTGCCACAGTCGGAATCCGACTGGCTCTTTTACATGGTAACACCCGCCTCCGGAAACCCCGGGCCCGTTTCTGAAACGATCTGCCTGGTCGCCTCGCCGTGGCAGGCCCGGGATCTGGACCGCTATTTCGACAAGGAGGCCCATGAATACCTGAAGTTAGCGCCCGAAGATCTGGTCGCATCCTTCATGGAGCGGATCCGTCTGCGGGAGATGGCGGGCATCGGCGCCGTCTATGTCGAGCGCTTTGTGTTCCGCCATGCCGGCCGTTGATGCCCCCATTACCCAGAAAAGCCAGGATTTTCCATGACCCCCGCCATCAATCTCCTGAAGAAAGCCAAGGTGCCCCACACCGTGCACGAATACACCCATAACGCCGACGCCGAGTCCTACGGCGGCGAAGCCTCCGAGACCCTGGGGGTGCCGCCGGAGCGGATGTTCAAGACCCTCCTGGTCGCCCTCCAGGGCGGGAGGCACCCCCTGGCGGTGGCCGTCGTCCCCGTCTCCCACCAGCTCAACCTCAAGGCTGTGGCTGCGGCGGCCGGGGCCAAGAAGGCGGCCATGGCCGAGCCCGCCGATGCCGAGCGGGCCACAGGGTACATCGTGGGCGGCATCAGCCCGCTGGGCCAGAAAAAGCGCCTCCCATTCTTCATCGATGCCACAGCGGCCACATTCGAGACCATCTACGTCAGCGCCGGCAAGCGGGGGCTGCAGATCGAGCTGGCCCCGGGCGACCTGCTTCGGCTCTGCCGGGCCGAAACAGCGGACATCCTTCGGTAAAGACCATTCCGAAAATTTCTCAATATACTAAAAAGGGTGACAGCACAAAGAGGATTTCACCGAGTTCGAGCCAAAAAGGGAAAGCCTTTCAATCCGGTTTGTTTGAAAGAATTTAGACAGTTGCTCTTTGGGGATCTCAATCCTGGCTTTGCTCATCTCTTTTTGCGCTTTCGGTAAACTGGAAACACCTGTTCCGTTCACCTCGCCCGCAGTCCATGAACACGCCACGGTGCATCGGTTGAGGTTCCCGTCACGCCTTGACCATGATCCGGGCGTCCAGGGCCAACACACCGGTTTCGTAGACCCGAAGGGGGTTCAGGTCCATCTCCCGGATGTCCGGACGCGCCACCAGCAGGTCGGCCACCGCCCGGATGCTGCGGCACAGGGCGTCCAGGTCGCACCGGTCCCCGCCCCGGACCCCTTCGAGCAGGGGAAAGCCCTTCAGTTCGGCGAGCATCTGCCGGGCCTCCGCTTCGTCGAGGGGCACCACCCGGAAGCTCACGTCCCGGATCAACTCGATGAAGACGCCACCGAGGCCGGCCATGACCGTGGGGCCGAAGACCGGATCCCGAAGGCCGCCGATGATGACCTCCACGCCGGACGGCGCCTGCCGGCAGACGAGCACCCCGGACAGTTCTGCCGCGGGGTCGTACGCCTTGATATTCTCTTGGATGCGCCGAAAGCCGGCCCGCACGGCAGCGGCGTCCTCGAGATTCACGAGCACCCCCCCGGCGTCGGACTTGTGGACGACCTGGGGGCTCACCGCCTTGAGCACCACGGGATATCCGAGATCACCGGCGATCCGGACCGCCGCCTCCGGATCTTCGGCCATCCCGTGTCCGGGATAGTCGATTCCTTTCTCGGCCAGGAGCCGGGCCGCGTCCGGCTCGGGCATCATCTTCGTCGCCATCGGTTCCGTTGCAGGTATCATCACGCCCCCTCCTTTCCGCTGCGCCCCAGGCGGG
>CAJXSB010000399.1 GCA_913060435.1 uncultured Desulfococcus sp. | reverse complement strand
CCGGGACCGCCCGGCATGCGCTCGGGCGCGATAAATTCATCGAACGGGTGTGGGAGTGGCGCAAGGAGTACGGCGGCGCCATCATCAACCAGCTGAAGCGCCTGGGGGCCTCCTGCGATTGGGGCCGGGAGCGCTTCACCATGGACGAGGGGCTCTCCAGGGCGGTCCGAAAGGTTTTCGTCCAGCTCTATGACGAAGGGCTGATCTATCAGGGCAACTATATCATCAACTGGTGCCCCAGATGCCATACGGCGCTTGCCGACCTCGAGGTCGAGCACGAGGAGGTGAACGGCAACCTCTACTATATCCGCTATCCCTTTGCAGACGGCTCCGGCGCCGTCACCGTGGCCACCACCCGGCCGGAAACCATGCTGGGGGATACGGCCGTGGCGGTGAATCCCGAAGACGAGCGCTACCAGAATCTCCCTGCGGACGAAGTGATCCTTCCGCTGATGAACCGCGCCATCCCCATCATCCGGGACAGCTACGTCGACACGAGCTTCGGCACCGGCGGCCTCAAGGTCACCCCCGCACACGACCCCAATGACTTCGAGATCGGCCGGCGCCACAGCCTGCCTTCCGTGAAGGTCATCGGCGACGACGGCCGGATGACGGCCGAGGCGGGCAGATACGAAGGGATGGACCGGTTTGAGGCCCGCAAGGCGGTGCTCGCCGACCTCGAGGCCCAGGGCCTCCTTGATAAGGTCACCCCCCTCGTCCACGGCGTGGGCCACTGCTACCGCTGCCATACCGCCATCGAACCCAACCTCTCCAAGCAGTGGTTCGTCAAAGCCAAACCCTTGGCGGAGGAGGCCATGGCCGCTGTCCGGAACGGGAAGACACGCATCATCCCCGACATGTGGGAGAAAACCTATTTCGAATGGCTCGAGAATATCCGCGACTGGTGCATCTCCCGCCAGATCTGGTGGGGCCATCAGATCCCGGCCTGGACCTGCGAGGACTGCGGCAAGCTGATGGTGGCCATGGCACCCCCCGAGGCGTGCACCGAATGCGGCGGAAGCCGTCTGGTCCAGGAGACGGACGTCCTGGACACCTGGTTCAGCTCGGCCCTCTGGCCCTTCTCAACCATGGGCTGGCCGGAGAAGACGCCCCTGCTCCGCACTTTCTATCCGACCGCCGCTTTGGTCACCGGCTTCGACATCCTTTTCTTCTGGGTCGCCCGAATGATGATGATGGGCATCCACTTCATGGGAGAAGTCCCCTTCCGCGACGTCTACGTCCACGCCCTGGTCCGGGACGAAAACGGCCAGAAAATGAGCAAATCCAAGGGGAACGTCATCGATCCCCTGAGCATCATCGAGACCTACGGCACCGACGCCTTCCGCTTCACCCTGGCCGCCTTCGCCGCCCAGGGGCGGGACGTGAAGATGTCTGAAAAGCGGGTCGAGGGCTACCGGAACTTCATCAACAAGCTCTGGAACGCCACCCGCTTTTCCCTGATGCATCTCGACGCGGCCTACCCCGAGATGCCGGAGGATCAGATCTCCCTGGCCGACCGGTGGATCCTTTCGCGGCTGTCCCGTGTCACCCGCACCGTAGACGAGTCCCTGACAGCCTACCATTTTAACGACGCCGCCTCCACCCTCTACCAGTTCGTCTGGCATGAATTCTGCGACTGGTATCTCGAGGCGGTCAAACCGACCCTCTACGGCAGCATGGGGGAGGCCGCCCGGGACGCCACCCGAGGTGTGCTGTGGCGGGTCCTGAGGGAGACCCTCATCCTGCTCCACCCCTTCATTCCATTTGTCACCGAAGAGATCTGGAGCAAGCTCCCGGGCACCGAGGGATCAATTATGCGGGCGGTCTTCCCCCTCGACAATCCGGCCGCAGCCGACATCTCCGAATCGCCTGAAGCCGAAGCCCGGATGGAGACGGTCATGAGCGTGATTACCGGCATCCGGAATGTCCGGGGCGAGATGAACATACCACCGTCGGCAGCCCTTGACGCCATTGTACAGTCGCCGGACGAGGCCGTCCGCGAGGCCATCGAAAGCCAGAGCCCCATGATTACGGACCTCGCCCGCCTCAAGTCCTTTACAGTCGCGTCGCCGGGCGAACGTCCGAAGGCCGCTGCCACGGCCGTTCTCGAGAATGCCGCGGTATTCGTCTCCCTTGAGGGCATCCTCGACATCGACAAGGAGGTGATGCGGCTGGAGAAGGAGAAGACCAAGATCGACAAGGAGCTGACCGGCATCACCAAAAAGCTCAACAACGAGGATTTTCTGGCCAAGGCACCGGATGACGTGGTGGAGAAGGTCCGGGAAAAGCACCGGGGCCTCATGGAAAAACGGCAGAAGCTCGATGTCAATATGGAAAAGATCCAGGCCCTCGCCGCCCATTGATCCCGAGCAGCTTCCGTCCGCCGCGTCACCAGGAGCAGCGTATGTCGGACCCCCTACAGAATGGATATGACAAGGTGATACAGATGCTCGATGGAAGCGGATTTCCATACCGCCTCCACGACCATCCGCCGGTGCGCACCATCGAGGATGCCCGGAAATCGGTGCCCCACCTCACCCGCAATCTCCTGAAAACCGTCGCCTTCCGCATCAAGGACGCCGGGTGGGTCCTGGCGGCGGTCAACGGCGGCCGCCGCATTGATTACAGGAAACTCGGCGCGGCCGTAGGGGTCTCCCGCAGGTCCATTCGCTCCGCCTCCCCGGATCAGGTGGCATCCGCGCTGGGGTTCCAGATCGGTGGTGTCGGGCCGTTCCCGGTGATTCCGGCGGCATCGGTCATCTTCGATGCCGCCTTGGACGGAAGGGGCGGCGTCTTCTGCGGCAGCGGCCGGAATACCCGGACCATTGAGATCGAACTGCCGGCGCTGATCACCCTGACGGGAGCCCGGGTCTGCCTCATCTCGCGGGAATAGTCGTGTTCCACAGCGGAGATGACGGCGTCGAACGTCGCCTGGCGGAACTCGCGTCGCTTGCCGGGCGGATGGGCTGGGCCGATATGGCGGCCAGGCTGTCGCTGGCGACGCTGGACGCTGCGCCCTGGCGCATTGTTGTTGTCGGCGAGGCGGGCACCGGGAAAACCAGCCTGATCAACCGGGCGTTTCTCCAAAGAGACCGTCTGCCCACGGGGGGCGGCACCGCCGTGCCGGTGGAGATCCAGCATGCCCGCGAACGTTCCATGGCGATCTATCCATACCTGGAACGCCCCGCTCATCATTCCGATGCCGCCGTGGGGGCGGCAACCGTCGCACCGGCCCTCCTGACCTGCGCAGGCCCCCCGGCCACCATCCCTGACCCGGCGCCGTCCGACATCCAGCGGCATATTTCAGCAGCGGGTCCGGGGAAATGCCATGGGCTTTCAGAGGCTACCGAACGCGTCCGCCTTTTTCTGCCCGAGCCCGCCCTCAAGGGACGGATCCTGGTGGACACCCCAGGCATCCATCCCCTCGGCCGGGCGGCGGTCGCCATACGCTACCGGATCATCCCGGTCTGCGACCGGGTGGTGTTCCTGACGCGCCGGCGGCGGCCCATCCGGACCGAGCGGTTGCTTCTCGAGAGCCCGTTGATGGCGGGCCTGGATTGTCGACGGCTGCCGCCGGGCGCCGCCTGGAAGGACCGGCAGGAGGCCATTGCGCCGGCACCGCCCGCGCCTGGGTGCAGGCAGCGCGCCCGGAGGGTGCTGGCCCATCAGACCGCGCTGGCCTGGGCGCGGTGGTCGGCGGAAAAGCGTTTGCTGGAGATGCCGCCGGAGATGCGCCGAAAGATCCGAGTTGAACTCGATGGCATGGCAGCGGAGATACGAAAGGCGCAGGCGCGGCGCCTGTCCGCCCTGGAAGGCGATCTCGCCGACCTTGCCGCCCGTCTCTCGGACGCCCGCGGACACAACATCGCCGTCACCGTCGCCCGCCACGGCCGCGGCATGCGGGAAACGGGCGTTGCGCCGTCCCGCCTGTGCCGGCACCTGGAGTCCATCGCCGCCGCCTGTGGGGATGAGATGGCGGGGGGCCTCCGGGCGCTGGCCGAACGCTGTGAC
>CAJXSB010000398.1 GCA_913060435.1 uncultured Desulfococcus sp. | reverse complement strand
CCCGCAGGCCCGCATCCCACGCCACCTCCACCGATATGTCAAACAGATCCAGGGGCCATTTCGGCTCGGAAACGCTCCCGACGTCCTCCGCGGCCACGGGCTCCGGGTTGAGATATCGGATCTCGGCCCGCCAGGAATATCCGTCGTCGAAAGTCCCCTCGAGGGCCGCGTCCTGCATTTCATCGTAGAGCAGGAGTTCCGCCATCTTCTCCCGTGCATGGAAGACCGCCCGGGTGTACTCCCCCGCCACGGCGGCCGACCGCAGCCCTCCGGAGAAGAGCTGGAGGATCGTGACCATGGCAATGGCCAGAATCATCATGGCCGTCAGCACCTCGATGAGGGTGAAGCCGGCCCTGTCGCCTGCCCTGCCCATCTAATTTCTCATCCGGTTTTCCAGCCGGTCTTCCAGCCGGACGGTTCCCATGATCGGGTCGACCGCCAGACCCGAGCGCCGGTCCTTGTCATCGGCAATAATGACCCGGCCGCCGGAGCTGGCGCCGCTGGGATAAAAAAGGATGCGGGCCGGATCGCTGTCGTCCTCCTCCCCCGATTCCGGAAGAACGCTTTCGATCCGGATTCCGTCGGGCAGTGAGAAGACCCGGGGATCGAACATCCGCAGTTCGCCGCCTTGCGTGGTCCAGTTTTCGGGAAGCCGTCCCACGGCAACCCTTGCGGTCTCCCGGTGGAAGGCGGCAGCATACACCGCCTTCGTGGAAGCCGCCTGGTTCCGGGCATAGCGCAGCGCCGCGGCAATCCGCTTGACCGAGGCCCTGGCGCTGGCGCCGGAAAGCGTCCCGACCAGACGCGGCGCCACCAGGGCGGTCATGAGGCTAATGAGGACCAGCACCACCAGCAGCTCCAGGAGGGTGAACCCGCCGCTTCCCCGCAGCTGCCGCCTCACTCCCCGATATTTTTCCAGTTGACGACGTCGCTGTCCTCCCCTTCCCCGCCGGAAGCGCCGTCAGCGCCATAGGAGACGATCTCGTAGTCGCCGTGTTCGCTGGGGGAGCGGTACTCATAAGGGTTGCCCCAGGGGTCGAGGGGAACCTGCTTGGGAAGATACGGCCCGTCCCATTTGGGCTGGTCCTGGGGCTTTTCCCGGAGCGCCTGGAGCCCCTGCTCGGTCGTCGGAAACTTTCCCACGTCGAGGCGATAGGTATCTACGGCGGTTTCGAACAGCGATATCTGGGCTTTGGCCGCCTTCTGCTTCGCCTTCCCTGTCTTGCCGAACATCCGGGGCCCCACCAGGGCGGCCAAAAGCCCCAGAATGACCATGACGATCAGGAGCTCGATCAAGGTAAACCCGCGTTCTTGTCTATTTTTTGTTTCGATCACCAGAAGATTCCTCCTCTTTGTCTTTATTGCTGAATGAACCAGCGCCACTGGCGGGCATAGGGGAACCGATTTTCACCGCCTTCGCAAACCATCATTGCATGCTGCTGCAGGTGCCCGAAGCCGGGACGGCGGCATCAGCGCCCCTTCGGTCCGCGCCTAAAAAGGCATTTCGTTCATGCTGAAGATGGCCATCAGCATCGAGATCACGATAAAGCCCACCACGACTCCCATGAAAAGAATCATCATGGGCTCCAGCAGGCTGATCAGCCGCTTCACCAGATTTCTGACGGTCTTCTCATAATTTTCCGCGATGCGCAGGAGCATCTCCTCGAGCTTTCCAGCCTCCTCGCCCACGGTGATCATCTGGATCGCCAGCTGCGGAAACACCCCGGTATTTTCCAGGGACCGGGAGAGCCGGTCCCCTTCCTTGACCCGGGTGTAGACCTGGTCCAGGGCACTTGCGATGGCGCGGTTGCCGATGATCTCCTTGACCAAGGTGAGGGCCTGAAGGATCGGCACCCCGCTTCGGACCAGCGTGCCCAGCGTTCTGGCGAAGCGGGCCACCTCGATCTTCCGGATCAGATCTCCCATGAAGGGCGCGCGGAGTTTGGCGCGGTCGATCCGCATGCGTGCCGCTGGAACGGCGGCATAGCGGCGGTAGGCCAGCACCACGGCCGCCGCACCGGCGGCCAGGGTCCACCAGTAGGATTTGAGCCACTCGCTCGCACCGATGAGCATCCGGGTGGAGAGCGGAATGCTGCCGCCGAGGTCCGCGAAGATCATGGAGAACTTGGGGATCACGAAGGTCATGAGGATGATGATGGAAACGCCCCCCACCAGGACCAGGAAGACCGGATAGACCAGGGCCGATTTGATGAAATCCTTCAACTCCTGGGAGGATTCCAGAAAGAGCCCCAGCCGCTCGAGCACTGCCTCGAGGACCCCGCCCGCCTCGCCGGCGCGGACCATGTTGACGTAGAAATCGGAGAAGGCCCCGGGGTATTTGGCGATGGCGCTGGAAAGGTCGCTGCCGCCCTGCACCGCCTTCAGCACGTCGCGGATGATGCGGCGCAGCGGCGCTTTTTCGATGGTGTCGATCAGGATGACCAGGGCACGGTCGATGGGAAGGCCGGCCTTGAGCAGCGATGAAAGGTCCTGGGTAAAGAGCATCACATCCTTGGTGGAGACCCGGCGGATCAGGCCGTCCATCCCCTTGATGCGGGGTGCCGCGATCCGCCCCGGCCGGCCTCCCCCCTGCCGGACCTGCATGGGGATGTACCCCATGTCCTGGAGTCTGGCAACGGCGGCGCGCTCATCGTCCACGTCGAGGGTTCCCTTGACGACCTTGCCGGAAGTATCCGCGGCCTTGTAGGAGAATACGGGCATGGCCTCAGCCTTCCAGCGTCACCCGGAGCACCTCCGGGATGGTGGTTTCCCCCCGAAGAACCTTCCGCCAGCCGTCCTCCCGCAGGGTGGTCATCCCGTTTCGGGCGGCGACCGCCTTGATTCGCTCGGTGGCGGCATTGGCGACGATCTCCTTGCGGATGTGCTCATCTACCGGCAGGTACTCAAAGATGGCCTTCCTGCCCCGGAATCCGATGCCCCGGCACTGCTCACACCCCCGGCCGGCATAGAAAGTGGTGTGGGAGAGGATCTCCTCGGAGAGCCCCGTGGCCTTGAGAAGTCGGTCCTCCGGGCGGATCGGCCTTCGGCATTCGCTGCAGATGACGCGGACGAGACGCTGGGCCAGAACCCCCAGCAGGGTCGAGCTGAGCAGGAAGTTCTCGACTTTCATGTCCAGGAGGCGGGTAATGGCGCCGGCGGAGTCGTTGGTGTGCAGGGTGCTGAAGAGGAGGTGCCCGGTCAGGGCCGACTGCACGGCGATCTCCGCCGTCTCCCGGTCCCGGATCTCCCCCACCAGGATGATGTCGGGATCCTGCCGAACGATAGCCCTCAGCCCCCCGGCGAAGGTCAGCCCGATCTTCGCATTGACCTGGATCTGGTTGACCCCCCGCAGCTGATATTCCACCGGGTCTTCGAGGGTGATGATCTTGTTCTCGGGCGAATTGATCTTGGCGAGGGTGGTGTAGAGAGTGGACGTTTTGCCGCTGCCTGTCGGCCCCGTCACCAGCACCATGCCGTACGGCTGCTGGATGACCTGGTGATAGCTTTCGGCGATCTCATCCGGAAACCCCAACTCCTCGAGATCGAGAATGAGGCTTTCCCGGTCGAGGATCCGCATGACGAGGCTCTCGCCGAAAAGGGTGGGAATGGTCGAGACCCGGAAGTCGATCTCCTTCTCGGAAATCCTGAGCTTAATCCGGCCGTCCTGGGGCAGGCGCCGCTCGGCGATATCGAGCTTGGCCATGATCTTGACCCGGGAGATAATGGCGGCCTGCAGCCGGCTCGGCGGCGATTCGATCTCCGCCAGGACCCCGTCGATGCGGTACCGGACTTTGAACTCTTTTTCGAAGGGTTCGAAATGGATGTCGCTGGCCCGCATCTCGACCGCATTGAGAATGAGCCGGTTGACCAGGCGAATGATGGGGGCCTCCGAGGCGAGGTCCTTGAGGTGGTCGGCATCCGCCTCGTCCCCCTCCGTCAGCTCGTAGACATCCCTGCCCGCCTCCTCGATGATGCGCTCCATCGACTGGCTGCCGGCGCCGTAGAGGCGCTCGATGGCCTCGAGGATATCCTC
>CAJXSB010000397.1 GCA_913060435.1 uncultured Desulfococcus sp. | reverse complement strand
GTTTCGATCCGGGTCAGCTCGCCGCTCTGGATGTTGTAGGCCCAGATGGCGTCGTTCTGGTGGCCGGAGCCGGTGTCCTCGCCGATGATGAGGATGTCTTTTCCGGTGATGAAGGTCAGGTTGTCCGGGTTGGCGATGCCGTCGACATCGCAGGTGTTGTTGGCATAGGGGCTGGACGCGTCATAGGTCGTCATGGTGCCGGAGATGAGGCCCTTCATGTTCATGGCGACATAGTCGCTGCCGATGGCGTCGTCCGTTGCCAGGTCGAGGCTGTAGACGCAGCCGCACTTGTTGTAGGGCAATCGGATGTCATTGGGGCCGCCCAGGTCGTAGCTGTCGCTCTCGGAGCCGTTTTTCATGAAGTCTTCCATGCCGCTGTTCACCTCGCTCATGGCGACATAGAGCTTGTTGCCGACAGCGTCGTAGGTGATGCCCTCCTCCTTGCGGAATTCGGTGGTGGCGCCGTTCATGGCGGCATACCGGCGGGTCTCCAGCCGGGAGGCGATCGTTTCCATGCCGGGCTTGACTGTAAGGCATTCCTGGCCGACCTCCGTGTTGATGCTGGTGAATCCGGCCGGGCAGGAGCCGTCCTCATTGGGGGGGGCCGTCTCGAAGATGTCGCTGAACTGGATGCCGGCGTCGATCATGCCCTTGATCTCGGCCTGGGTGGCGTGGCCGAGGCTGATCCACTGGAGGTCCGCAGCGCCGCCGGCGTCCTCGCTGGTCTGAATCCATTTGGCCGCATAGAGGCTGCCGGCGGTCAGATCACCGGGGGTGTCGGCGATGAACATGAAAAAGCCGACATTGGTGCCGTCGTCGGACATGTACACCGTCTTGCGGTCGGGCATCACATAGGCCAGCTCCAGGGCGATCCGCCCCATGGCGTAGCGCTTGTTGACCGTCTCGTTGCCGTCATCGTCCAGGGCTACTTCCACGGGAAAACCATAGAGATACGGATGAAAGGTCGTCTGGATCTGCTCGATGGTGACCTCGGGCGCAAAGGGGTCCATGACGCCGAAGTAGCGGAGCATGGGCTTGAAGTAGTCATCAATGTCATCCGGTGTTTCCGCCTGCTCTACGGAGCGGGCGTCGGGCGGGTACTCCTCGCTGCCCAGATGGGTGTTCCATGGGGTGACGCTGCCGGCGCAGGGCACCCAGAGACCGCCCCATTTGGAGAAATCGATGCTCCGGGTGGAGACAGGGGTGAGTTGGCCCGTTGCAGCGTCCTGGGAGAGCTCCGTCAGGTACATGGCCCCCGGGCGGGATTCGAAATGGGTAATATTGAAGAGCCGGTCCCCCTTCGGAATCAGGGATGAAAAATCGTTGTCCGACGAAATGAACTGGGAGCCGTCGCTTTCCACCACCGGGTTTCCGTCCTGGTCGTAGATCAACCCGAAGGTTTCCGCGCCGATGGTCTGGCCGGAGCGCATCAAAGTGTTGAAGCCGATGTCATAGGATGTGCCGTCAATGCTGACGGACGGCGATGCCTGAACCACTCGCTTCGCTTCGTCGGTGGTCGGTACCTCCACTGCTTCGAACTGAACCCCGGCCCCGGTGGCCGGGGTGATGTCGTCATTGTCGCTGCTGCTGCATCCTGCGGCGAGCAGGGCAACCATCATGAACATCATTGCCCGCATCAGGGGCGAGGTATGCCCGCTGCGCGCACAGAGTCTTCCAAAACCCATGTCTTCCTCCTTCGCATAACCAGTTTCTAAGTGATGGTGTGTTGTGGGGGACCGATCCGGCCGGCCATTCGCGACGACGATGCCGCAGGACATTGGATCCCACTAGACACTCCGGCGCACATCCGGCGGACAGCTTCTTGGACGGCAACTCCCCGGTTAGAGATGAGGATCTCTACCAGCGGGTTATTTGGGCACAATTAAGGGGATGTTAGATGTTGGTTAGGGCGGAGTTAGCGGGTTTCTTGTAGATAGACGATTCCAAAAATTAGCAAAGATTTAATCGCCACCTCATTGTATCCTAACAAAGGGGTGTTGAATGTCACCCTTGATAAACGAAAATCCGACCACACAGTGGTCCAACCTCACACTCAGGAGAATGTTTCATGCCAACAACCTCGAGGATTGCAAAGCTGATTCTTTTGGCCGCAGGCGTCGCCATGATGGGGTGCAGCAGCGGCTCGGACGACCCGGCGCCTGCAACCGGAACCGATGCGCCGGCGGTGTCCGCACCGGCGGACGAGACCTTGACATCGACCGTTCTGGGCAACCAGGCGGCCTACCTGCCGGCGCAGTGCTACACGCGGACCACAACGGCCGACGGCACGGTCTACAATACATGCTACACCTGCCACACCAAGGGCCTGCGGCCCGATTTCATCAATGACGCGGATCTGCAGCTCGAATATGCATTTCCAGGATATGCCGAAACGAACCACTGGGGAAACCTCTTCCAGGACCGCAGCCAGGCGCTTCTGGAAACGGGGGATGACGAGATCCTCAACTATGTCCGCACCCCCAACTATATCCAGAGTGACGGCACGATCATTCCGGCCGTCGCCCTCGACGACCTTCCGCCGGGTTGGGATGTCGACGCCGACGGGGTCTGGTCCGGGTATCGTCCAGACTGCTACTTCAACTTCGACGACGCTGGATTCGACCGGGATCCAGCGGGCGGCTATACGGGTTGGCGCGCCTTTGCCTATTACCCCTTTCCCGCCACCCACTGGCCCGCCAACGGGGACTACGGCGATGTCCTGGTCCGCCTCCCGACGGTTTTCCAGACCATGGATCAGCAGTTCGACGCGGACACCTACCGTGTCAACCTCGCCATCCTCGAGGCGCTGATCAAAGAGCGGAACGTGGCGATCCCGCCGACGGATGAAACCCGATACGACGTGGACCTCGACAAGGATGGAGAACTGGCGACGGCGGAGCAGATCACCTATGACTGGGCCCCCAACGAGAATCGGCTCATGTCCTACGTCGGCGACGCCAAGGCCGCCCAGGAGCAGGGGGAGGTCCATCTCGCGGCCGGTCTTTATCCCGAGGGCACGGAGTTCCTCAACACCCTGCGGTACATCGACATTCTGGACGGCGGCGGCATTGCCATGGCGCCCCGCATGAAAGAAATCCGCTACGCACGAAAGTTCAAGTGGCTGACATATGCAGAGCTGGAAACCCTCGCCCTGAACGAGGTGAAGGAGCGGGACGACTTTCCGGACCGTCTCAAGCTTCCCATGGGCGATATGGAGCGCGGCGTCAGCAACGGCGTGGGGTGGGTACTTCAGGGATTCATTGAAGATCAAAGCGGTGCGCTTCGCCCCCAGACCTTTGAAGAGACCGCTTCATGCATCGGCTGCCACGGCGGCATCGGCGCCACGACGGACAGCACCTTCGCCTTTTCCAGAAAGCTCGATGCACCGGCCTTCCAGAACGGATGGCATCACTGGTCCCAGAAGGGTCTGCAGGGCATCAACGAGCCCAAAGTTGGGTTCCAGAATGCCGGGGTCCAGTATGAATATGCATTTTACCTCATGTATGCCGGGGCAGGGGATGAATACCGAAACAACGCCGAGATACAGTCGGCCTTCTTTGATGAAAACGGCACGCTGAAGCCGGCCATGGCCGAGGCCCTTCACGAGGACATCTCGATCCTCCTCTATCCCTCTGCGGAAAGGGCGCTGGCCCTCAACAAGGTGTACCGGGACATTGTAAAGGACCAGAGCTTTGTCGACGGCCGGGTCCCGCTGCTCTCCCGTGCAGAAGCCGTGTACGAGAGCCTGACCCCGGCGGATCTCGAAACCCGGGTCGAAGAGATGGTGATGCTGGCCGATCACGCCCAGGACTTTCGATGCAGCCCCTGTGTTCCGCTCTCCACCGAACCTGCCGACGTGACCCTGCAGGCGATGATCGACGGCAACGGCATGGCCGGCCCTGATGGCGGGAGATACCAGATCGACCGGAACGGTTTGATCGATGAGAGCAATTATGCGGTCAGCATCGAAGGCATCTATTTCCCGTTTCCGCCCCGCCATACACTGCCCACCCGCATGATCGTGCCGCTTGGCCAGATTGCGGCCTGCTACGAATGCCACCGGCTTGAACGGCCGGTGCCCCC
>CAJXSB010000396.1 GCA_913060435.1 uncultured Desulfococcus sp. | reverse complement strand
GAGCAAATCTTAGCGGCACTTAAACGAAGCGGCGTGGGGCGGAAACCGGACCCGGAGAACACCGGCCTACGAAACTCGGAAGTTGAATGAATATTATATTTGCAGCTGAACCAGGGCTGGGCATCCGAAAGCACGCCGGCGTTATGCGCCAGGGATATCGGGTACGGCACTTGCCTCAGCGGCAGCAGCAGGAGGGAAATAATGGGCGTTGAAGAACACAAAAAAAGCGCCGCAGCCACCGTCCGGCTCGGCGTTATCACCCTGTCGACGACACGGGGGCCGGCCGAAGACGAGAGCGGAAACTGGATGGCGGACCAGGCACGGCAGCAGGGGCACGAAATCCTTTTCCACCGGGTCCTGCCGGACGACGCCCAGGTCATCCGCCAGACGCTGCTGGCGCTGGTCGGTGACCACGACCCGGATGCCGTGCTCATGGACGGCGGCACCGGCACCAGCCCGAAGGACGTGACCATCGAGGCCGTCCGTCCGCTCTTCCAGAAAGAGCTCACCGCGTTTGCCGCCCTCTTCGCGCAGCTCAGCTATGGGGAAATCGGGTCGGCGGCCTTGATGTCCCGCGCGTCGGCCGGGATCGTCCGCAGGACCGTCGTCTTCTGCATGCCGGGCAGCCTTAAGGCCTGCCAGCTCGCCTGCCGCAGCCTCATCTTCCCCGAACTTGGACACCTGACGAAGCATATCCGCACCGGCTGAAATATTGGGTGCTACCAGTTGTAAGGCAGGTTTTTGTGGATGGTGATGCGTTTTCTTCGAATGGAGATATAGCCGTCGTTGGTCAGGTCCTTGATGACCCGGCTGACCATCTCCCGGGAGGCGCCGACCATACTGGCGATCTCCTGATGGGTGAGCTTGTCCTTGATCTGGATGCCGGGATCCGAACCGCCCGCAAGCTGCGTCAGCAGGCGGGCGACGCGCCCGTAAACATCCATCAGGGCGAGGCTTTCGATCTTCTTGTTGGCCTCCCGGAGCCGCCGCTGAAGCTCTTTCAGGAGGCTGAGCATCACATCGAATTTGGAGGAGAGGATCTTCTTGAAATCGGTTTTCGAGATGATCATCATCTTGCAGGCGTCCTTGGTCATGACGAACGCCGAGCGCGGCTCCCCGTCCATCAGCGCCATCTCGCCAAAATATTCATTGGGGCCGAGCCTGGACAGGATGATCTCCTTGCCGTCCTCATCATTGATCCCCACATTGACCCGTCCATCGCAGATCACATAAAATGAATCGGACTCGTCTCCTTCGCTGAAGAGGATGGTATTTTTCGGGAAGGACTTGAGCTTGACGACCTGACTGAGCGCCTCGAGTTCCGCATCGCCAAGGCTTTCAAACAGGGGAACTTCTTTCAGTTGCTCTATGATTGGATTCATTTCTGCCATTTCTGTCGCATATTCGGACAATTTTGAATAAGGGCTTTCGGACGATTGTATACCGACGGCAATTTATCATTCCGTCCGGGCATTGTCAAGAAATCTGCGGATAAAATGGAACGCCAACCATTTTAAAAAACTTAGTATATCGATTACATTGGCAATTTTCACGCCTTTAAAGAGCCATCTCTCTTATCGATCCCGCTGCTGCCGGAGACCGCTTTGGCAGGAGCAATATACCCGGGCGAAACGTTCGAGCTTCGTCCACGAGATAGACAGGGGTGGTCTCCGGGTCCGGTTTCCAACCCTTGAGCCGTGAGTGTATATGCCGCTTCGTTGCCGCGGCGGATCGGCGGCCCCAAAGGGTCTAACCATTTTAAATTGACGGACAACCTACAGGTTTGACCGGAATTCAAGCCGCAGGCGGAGCGGCATTGCTGCAAATATTCGCTTGACGCCCATTCCTTCTCTGATTATAAAGTGATGCTCAGAACCGTCTTAATTATTTTGGAATTATCATATGAAAAGGAGCAGAAGATGAGAAAACGTCGCAGCAGTTTTTGGGTGATGGCACTGGTTTCCCTGACACTGATCTTCGGAATATCCGGCCAGGGCGCCGCCGAAGATACCATCAAACTCGGCGTAGCCGGCGCTCACAGCGGCGACCTCGCCTCCTACGGCATCCCGTCCGTGCGGGCGGCCGAACTGGTGGTTGACCACGTGAACAGCATGAACGGCATCAACGGGAACAAGGTCGAGCTCCTGGTCGAAGATGATGTCTGCAAGCCGGAAATCGCCACCAATACCGCCACCAAGCTGGTCTCCGAAGGGGTGAACGCCGTTCTCGGGCATATCTGCAGCGGCGCCACCAAAGCGGCCCTGGGCATCTATAAGGACAAGAAAGTGGTCACCATGTCGCCGTCCGCAACCAACCCGGCCCTGACCCAGAGCGGCGACTACCCGAACTTCTTCCGGACCATCGCCTCCGACGACGCCCAGGCCCGCCTGGAGGTCGACTTCGCCACCGATGTCCTCAACCTCAAAAAGCTGGCAGTGCTCCATGACAAGGGCGACTACGGCAAAGGCCTGGCCGAGTTCGCCAAGCAGTTCCTCGAGGAGGGCGGCAAGGCCGAGGTGGTTCTGTATGAAGGCATCACCCCCGGCGCCGTCGACTATTCCGCCGTCGTCCAGAAAATCAAGCGGTCGGATGCCGACGGCGTGATCTTCGGCGGCTACCATCCCGAAGCCTCCAAGATCGTCATGCAGATGCGCAAGAAAAAGATGGAGATCCCCTTCATCTCCGATGACGGCGTCAAAGACGACACCTTTATCAAGGTGGCCGGCAAATATGCCGAAGGCGTCTACGCCACCGGTCCCCGCGACACCTCCAAAAACCCCATTGCCAAAGCCGCCATCGCCGCCCACAAGGAGAAGTACAACGGCGAAGATCCGGGCGCTTTCTTCCTCAATGCCTATGCAGCAGCCCTTGCCATCCTGAACGCCATCGAAAAAGCCGGGACCACCGACTATGACGCGGTGGAAAAAGCCCTGCGAACCGAGTTTGTGGCAACGCCCCTCGGCATCATCCGCTTCGATGAAAAGGGAGATGCCATCGGCATCGGCTTTTCCATGTACCAGGTCCAGAACGGCAATTACGCCGAGGTTGCCCTGGACTAAACCGCAGAAGCCTCCGCCGGCCCGGCAGCTCCCGGGCCGGCCGGGCGCATCCGAAACGACACCATCCGAACACAACAATCATCTCCGGGGAGGGCCAACCGCGCCCCGGAGATCCAACGGTCCGACATGCCCGAAAACGTCGGAAGGAATCGGTAATACCACGCTATGGACTGGGAATATTTTTTTGAGCTCTTGCTGGGCGGCCTGACCCGGGGCAGCATCTATGCCCTGATCGCGCTGGGATATACGATGGTCTACGGCATCATCGAACTGATCAATTTCGCCCACGGGGAAATCTACATGATCGGCGGGTTTACGGCATTGATCGTCGCCAATGTACTGACCCTCCTGGGACTCAACCAGGTGGCCATCCTCGTTATCGCCGGCGTCGTGGCGGTATTCTATTCGGCGGCCTACGGCTTCACCGTCGAAAAAATCGCCTACAAGCCCCTGCGCCACGCCCCCCGCCTCTCGCCCCTGATCAGCGCCATCGGCATGTCCATTTTTCTCCAGAATTATGTGCTGCTGGCACAGACATCGGATTTTCTGCCCTTTCCCAGCCTGATCCCCGAATTCGATTTCATGGAGCCTATCGCCCACATCATCAGCTCGGCCGAGCTGATGATCATCGTGACCACGGCGCTGGTGATGGTCCTCTTGACGTTTCTCATCAAGTTCACCCGGGTGGGAAAGGCCATGCGGGCGACGGCACAGGACCGAAACATGGCCATGCTGGTCGGGGTCAACGTCAACCGCATCATCTCCATGACCTTTATCATCGGGTCCTCCCTCGCGGCCATCGGCGGGGTCATGATCGCCTCTCACATCGGCATGATCAATTTTTACGTCGGGTTCATCGCCGGCATCAAGGCATTTACGGCGGCAGTGCTGGGGGGCATCGGCAGCATCCCCGGCGCCGTTCTGGGCGGCCTGGTCCTGGGGTGGACCGAGAGCTTCGCCACCGGCTATGTCTCCAGCGACTACGAGGACGTTTTCGCCTTCGCCCTTTTGGTGGGCATCTTGATCGGCACCTACTCGTCCATCTAC
>CAJXSB010000395.1 GCA_913060435.1 uncultured Desulfococcus sp. | reverse complement strand
CGGGCGGCCATCGCCGTCCGGTTCAGGGGGGCAAAAACGCGAGACTTCTGTTCCGGCGTCAAACCGATGCCGGTGTCCCGAACATCGAAGCGTACCAGCATCATCCGGCCGATATCCTGCATCAGGGAAACCTCGACGGAGATCCGGCCCGACGTCGTGAACCGGACAGCATTGTCCACCAGGGTGCGGAGTATACGGCGGATTCGGGCGCCGTCACCCCGGACACCGGGAATGACGTCCCGGTGGATGTGGCAGAAGAGGTCCAGCCCTTTCCGGCGGGCGGCCGGGAAGACCCATCCGGCCACATCTTCACACAGTTGGTGAAGGTTGAAATCCGCGACCTCGAGCATCAGCTTTCCGGCTTCAATATGGGACATTTCGAGGTTGTCATGGACAATCTCCAGGAGGGATTTCCCCGATGCCTGTATCATCTCGACCAGCTCGGTCTGCCGTTCATTGAGGCGGGTCCTGGAGAGGGAGGCCGCTGCCGCCAGAAATCCGTCCACAGGGCTGTGGATTTCATGGCCCATGCGGGCCAGGAAGCGGCGCTTGTCCTGGATGGCGGCCTCGGCTCGCTCCCGGTCTCTTCGGGACTCGATCTCGGCACGCCGCCGCGCACGGACCTCCTGCAGCAGATTTTCACTGGCGCGTTTGAGCTCGTCGGTCCGCTGCTCCACCGCCGACTCCAGGTGCTGGCGATGGCGATCGAGGGCATCCTCCGTCATGATCCGCTCCTGGATTTCTTGCTGCAGATGGTCGTTGGACTGGAGAAGCCCCGCATGGATGTCATCCATGGTCCGGCAGCGCGCTTCCAGCGCTTTCTGCATGGCGGCAAACCGCCGGGCCAGGTAGCCGAATTCGTCCCCGGTGTCCATGACGGCCGGGGCATCGTAGCGCTCTTCCATGATGGCGTCGACACTCCGGACCAGGCCATGGATGGTTCGGGTCATCCGGTCGGCACAGAAAACCGCGCCGCCGGCGCCAACCAACATCACCAGAAGGCCCGCCAGACCGATCATCCATTGCGTCCGCGCGATCCGCTGTTTCGGCCCTGCAAGGCTGATCCCCACGAACACCCGTCCCCATTCGTCATCTCCCAGGAAGACCGGCACCGAGACCTCGCAGAACGCCTCGGCCCCCAGGACGCGCACGCGGAAGCGATCGGCATGCCCCCGGAGAATCCATTCAATGGCGGCAGGACCCAACGGCGGGGGCTCGACAGAGATGGGGCCCTGGTAGGCAGATACCCTGCCATCGGCATGCAGGACAGCGGCGTAGGAAATGCCGTACCCCGACACCAATTCGGCCACGCGCTCCTGCACCCCGACGCCGCTGCTCGGGGACCCATCAGGCATGTTCCACGGGGCCAGGCTGCGCACAGCGCCGAAGCCCCGCGCGGTGAGATGATCGAGAGCGGCTTCCCGCATCTGATATCCTGCCACCAAGCTGACGGCGGCAGTCAGCAGGCATGCCAGCAGAACAACGCCGACAACCAGCCTGGCCCGCAGCGGAAAACGAATTTGCCGGTCCGGGTCTCGGGGGTCACCAGCATCCACCAGCTTGTCTATGCAGGCGCTGCCGAAGGATGGCAATCCAGACAAAAAATGTTCAAAAAAATGACACTTTTTTGTCGACATCCTCATCCCTTCCCTTTCTTCGACCATGTTGGAAGCGTTATGACATCCACCCTCAATACTCGTCCCCCTGGAAAGCACTGCCCCGATTTCCCCCCCTCCCGGAAAAGCCTTCGGCATTAAGGGCCGGAACTGCGGGACATGCCTGGAACGAAGACAGGAGCAATTTTCATACCGATCGAAGCACTGACGGCGAAGCACTGCTTTCGGGAAGTGAAACGCCGTCAGCAAGGCGGGAACAGCCGGACGGATGCCGGCGGAAAGGAATTTGCGTCGGGTGCGTGGGGATCCAGCCCGGGAGCCCTGGCGCTATTCGACCGAAAGACCAGGGCTCCGCGGAGCTGCGTTCATGGAAAGAAAGAGACGTTCACGGCCAGGAGGGACAACTGCCGGCAAGCCATCAGCGGCGGGAAAGCGCATCAAGCGCTGCAGCGATGCCATCCATCCGGAGCCCGGCGCGGTGGCGTGCCGCGGCCCTAGATTCGCTCGGCAACGGCATCCCCGAACGCCGCGGTGCCCAGCGCCGACGACTTGTCGTCTGCGATATCAACGGTTCGGATGCCTGCATCGAGGGCCGCACCCACGGCCTTTTCGATGGCTTCGGCGGCCGCCTCTTCGCCCAGGCTGTATTTGAGCATCATGGACGCCGAAAGAATCTGGGCCACCGGATTGGCGACACCCCTGCCGGCGATATCCGGCGCCGAGCCGCCGGCCGGCTCGTAAAGGCCGAATCGGGACTCGTTGAGGCTCGCCGACGCCAGAAGACCCATGGAGCCCGTCAGCATGGCGCATTCATCGGAGATGATGTCCCCGAACATGTTGCCGCAGAGCATAACGTCGAACTGGTGGGGGTCCCGGATGAGCTGCATGGCGGCATTATCGATATAGATATGATGGAGGGCGACATCCGGGTATTCCCGGCCCACTTCGGTCACCACCTCCCGCCAGAAGACCATGGACTCGAGCACGTTGGCCTTGTCCACCGACGTCACCTTTCCGCGCCGAAGCCGCGCGATTTCAAAGGCCTTTCGAGCAATGCGCTCAATCTCCCTGCGGGTGTAGGATTTGGTGTCGTAGGCCCGTTCGTCGGGGCCCGCCCCCTCACGGCCCTTGGGGGTCCCGAAATAAATGCCCGAGGTCAGCTCCCGCACGCACATGATGTCGAAGCCTCTCCCGACGATGTCGGGCCGGAGCGGGCAGCTGGCCACCAGCGATGGGAAGACCCGGGCGGGGCGAAGGTTGCAGAAGAGGTTGAAATGCTTTCTCAGGGGCAGCAGCGCTGCACGCTCGGGCTGCTTCTCCGGTGGGAGCGCCTCCCATTTCGGGCCGCCGATCGACCCGAAAAGAACGGCATCGCTGGCCTCGCACAGGGCGAGGGTAGCGGGCGGCAGGGCGCTGCCGTGCCGGTCGATGGCGCAGCCGCCCACATCGGCCTCTTCAAAGGCCAGCTGAAAATCGAATTTCTTCTGGACCACACCGAGAACCTTGAGGGCCTCTCTCATCACTTCGGGTCCGATTCCGTCTCCGGGCAATACGGTGATCTTTTTCATGGGGCTCCTGGATATTGATGGATATGCTGGATATGATGGTTCAATGCCTGGATCAGGCTTTTGACGGTAAAATTTGAACACCATAGCTTATCTTGATCCCGCTTGCAACAGGCGAAGCGCCGGTCCATTTTCCGCCGGATCGACGGGCGGGCAGCCCAAGGCGGTATCGGCCGCTTCCTCCCCCACCGCCACCGGCATCTGTCCGTGCTGTTTTGGTTTGTTTTTTCGATGCAATGATGATTAGATGCCGGACAGGATGTCAAGACCATCCGTCCATTCAGGCCCCCGTTGGGGATGCCGCCCAGAGGGGCTTCCATGACAGCCAAAGGAGAATGCCATGGCCACTTTCAAGGAAAATCTGCAGCAGAAGATCGAGATCGACAGGCTGGCCAACCGGGTGCTCGCCACCCTCGGCCCTCCGGGCAGCGGCAGAAAGGCGGACCTGGATGCCATGGCCCGCCTGCTCGCCATGGGCCCTTATGAACACCGGAAAGAGCGGGACATGGATCTCTATCTTTTCACCGACGACCCGGAGCTTCGGACCATCCTGGTTCTCGACAACGAGCTGCCGTTCTACCACACCACCATCGATGACGTGGCCCTTCGAAAAAGCCCAACCGTCAAGGAGATGATCAGCATCCGGAACGCCATCAAGATCCTGAATGACCAGGATGTTCTGACCAGCAAGCGGGAAACCTCCGTGGGAACCGTTCGCAGGGCGTGCATCCAGCAGCTCGATCTTTCCTACGACGCCGGGGACATCGAGGCCATCGCCGCAGACGGCAGGGAGGCACTGGCGGCCGGCGATGCCGACCGGACCGCAGCAGCCCTCTCCTTATTCGAGGAGCTCCTGGGGTATGAAACCCCCGACCGGAGCTTCCAGGTCAGGGGATTCCGCATCACTGGCCGGATTGCGGAGGAAG
>CAJXSB010000394.1 GCA_913060435.1 uncultured Desulfococcus sp. | reverse complement strand
CCCCAGGGCCGGACGGATGCACCGGATCCTCTCCGCCCGGCGAGAGCACCACCGTCTCCGGAAATGCATCAGCGCCCTCGTCCTCCGGCGCCCCAGGGCCGGACGGATGCACCGGATCCTCTCCGCCCGGCGAGAGCACCACCGTCTCCGGAAATGCATCAGCGCCCCCCTCCTCCGGCTCCTCCTTCAGCGCATCGGGCCTATCCCCCGCGGAACGCCACCGCGCCAATACCCCCTCGAGCAATGCGTGGATGTCGGCGTCGTGTTTGCCTTGGGAAACGGTCCGGACCGGCCGGTCGATGTCAAAAAGGTGTTTCCAGGCGATTGCCTTGATCTCGTGAATGCGCTTGAAAAGACGGTCCCGGGAGAAGCCTCGACCATGGAGACCTGCCGCGGCGAGCTCTATTCCCAGCTGAAAGGCCTGCCGGAAAATAGACAATGAAGGTTCCGGCCACATCTCTTCACTGCCTTCGGTATCGGAACGCAGGAATTGCTGGAAAAGGGGGGATGCGTCGGTATCCTCATGGGGCCGAGCGATCGACTGCACCAGCGCAGCCAGGGTCGGCATCGAAGAACGCCGGTGTGCCATCAGGCAGGCGCACTGGGTGACGCCCAGAAAAAAAACGCCGTAGAAGGGTGGCTGATCCGGTACGGCGACTCCCAGGTCCGGGTTGTTGCCGGCGCCGCTGCCGATCCACTCGATGGTGAATCCCCACAGTTCCGGGACTCGCGCTTGCTGACGGTCCAGCGATAGGATGATAGCGCCCAGGTCAGCGCCGAGGTCGGGGGGCCGCAACACGGGCAGTCTGGGAAAAACCAGGCGAGAAAGCTCCTCCAGGAAGCAGAGGTTCAGGTAGAGTCCTTCGACTTCCCGGCGTGGGGAGGCGCTGAAAAAGCGCCCTCCGACCGGCGGGACGCCGGCGCCGGGTTCCGAATCCACCCCCCGACGCACCCCTGGCGACTCTGTCGGCGGCCCGAACACCCGCCGGAAAAACGCAAGGGCATTGACTGTATCCGCCTCGAAAACCGCCATGATGGATCTCCCCTTATGCTGATCTGTAGAATTCGGTTGTATTGCGCTGCAACATCAAACGCAAAGGGAAAGATATCGGGAAATGGGACCAGGGGGCTCCGCCCCTGACAGAAAGCATCAAAAAGCGACAATCATTCGCATCACCGGGAGGCTGCGACCGGTGGCGGCTGAAAAGGGAAATGGGTTGGTGTTGAATGACAATACATTTCTAATATTGACCAATGACCGAACTTTGTCAAGATCCTTCCCCTGCGGGCGAAGCGGCATATGAGAGCGACGGCCGAAGCTCAGATGGCGCCGACGTCCGCCTTTTGGATCCATCCGATCTTCTCCTCGGAGTAGCGGATACGATAATGGTCTGCCTTCTCCTGATCGATCCGGACCTTGGCGCCGGCATGCAGGCGGAAGAGCTCCGTTGCCTGTTCCGTCAGGCCGGACCGCACCGGCGCCTCATCCGCGAGGATCACGCCCTCTCGCAGCCAGACAGCCTCATAGGCGTTGTACGCCGCCGTCAGGCCGGCGACGGCAGCGAGCATCATCAGGCCGAATATCAGCGTTTTCATGCGGCGGAATCCCAGGGCCTGCCGGAAAATCAGCACCATCCAGAAGGCGGCATTCAGGGCGACCGCAATCCACTGCACCTGCCTGGGGGAGAGCAGGAAGTTCCAGAAGAAAAGGATTCTCGCCAACGGGAACGCCGGCTTCGACCGCTCATCCCGGGTCAGGGAGAGCGCATATTCATAGTTGAACCGAAGATCCGGGTCATGGGGCATAAGCCGAAGCGCCCGCTCATACCAGAGCACCGCATATCCCAGGCGATCCTGCTTCAGGTAGGCATTGCCGAGGTTGTAGAAAAGCCTTCCGTTCTGGATGCCGCTGTCAACCAGGGACTCGAAGGCCTGTGACGACGCCTCGAAATCGCCGGATCGGTAGGCGTCGACGCCCCTCAGAAATATCGCCCCCGCATCGTCCTCCGCCGCTGCGGAGGCCGCCAGCGCCAACAGCGCCAGCAACGCCCCCCATCTGCGGCACCACCGCAACACCGCATGCGTCATCGGACAAGCCTCCGGACCATCCGACGGGTTTCCGCCAGGAGCTGCTTCCCGTCCATCGGATCGATGGCGCCTCCACCGTACCTGGCCGATTCGATTCGCGCCAGAAGCCCGGCGGCGGCATCGGCGTCTTCTCTGCTGAATCCATGGCTCAGGAGAATTTTGGAAAGCTCCGCATAGGTGAGTGACTCCCCGACAGCGCCGCTGCGGGAGAGGGCAGCCGATACCAAACCGCGGTAGAGGCAGCCGAAAAACTTATCCCCGGAAGGGGTCATTGCGGCGGCCTCTCGGAGGGCCCTTTCCGCCTTTCCGGCCATGCGGCTTTGGGGATCCGGATCCCGCTTCCTCAGTCCGAGATACGCCCGAAATCCCAGCCATAGCGCTGCCGGCGCAAGCAGTGCCGCCAGGAGGAGAAGGCCCGACATCGGGCGTTGATTGCGGAAGGCGTCGATTCCGTCCTTCAGGGGCAGGATGTCCCGCCCCACGAAATCCACCGATGTCTTGGCGGAGCCCCTCTCCGGCGCTTCCGCGGCAGCGACGGCCAGGTCCTCCGGACGGTCGGACGGTTGAACCCGGACCCGGAATGCCGGTGTTTCGAGGGGAGCATAGCCCGCTTTCGACACATCAAAATATACCCACCGGATGGACGGCAGATCGTAGGTTCCCGCTTCAAGGGGCACCAGCGCGGCGCGGAAGACCTTCTTACCAACGTATCCCGCTTCGGTCAGCCGCACCTCCTCTTCCGGCGCATCGCTGTAGATCTTGAAGGCATCGCCTGCCGGGATGTCGGGCGCCCCGGCGTCCATGATGTTTCCCCTTCCCGTGACGGTGACGGCAAACGTGGTGGAGTCTCCCACCTGGAGGTCTGTTGCAGCCAGCTCCGCGGCAATGTCGAAATCCCCGACCAGGCCCGAGAATATCGCGTCGCCATGATATGGCGGCAAGGGCTGGACCGAGACGGCGACCGGATCGCTCCGCAGGACCCGGGGCTCGGTACGGCCGGCCCTCAGACGGAAAAACGGGTCCTCAAACACCGACCGGCGCCGCCCGGCAGCGCGAAGGATGCTGCAGTTGAGGACGCCCGGTCCGATGCGCTTTTCGCCGGCGCCCAGGGGGGTCAGGATAAAACCCACCTCGGTCACGCGGTATTCCAGGCCTCCGGAGACGGCTTTATACTCCTTTCGCGCCTCCAGCTCCTGGACTTCGAACCCGGGAAAGTCGGGCCGCTGGAATGTCGCGTCGGTAATCCTGGTCCGCCGCCAGACCCGGAAGGTATACCGGATCTGCTCCCCCTCATAGGGATTTCGCCTGGATACATCGGCCTCGACGAAGAGTTCGGGCGACGCCCCGCCCTGGCGCCGGACAGCCGGACCGACCGATACGGTGATTTCATGGGTGTGGTAGGTCCGGCCGCCGGAGGCCACCGGCATGGCGGGGATGGTCAGCCGGCCCGCCTTCCGGGGCATCAGGGTAAAGGTATATATCGTCTCCCGGGTAAACTGGCCGCCGCTCATTTGAATGCTGGTGCTGGTGCCCCTGGAGATGACCTCGAAATCGGTGATGCCTGCGGTGTCGACCTCTCCGCTTCCCCCACGCACCATCACCCGGAGCGTCAGCGGCTCCCCCTCTGCCAGCTCAATCCGGTCAACAGAGGCCTGCACGCTCACCGCCGCGAATCCAGCGGCGGGCGCCCACAGCACCGCCAGCGCCGCCCATAGCCAAATCAGACGCCGGCAAAGCGTTATGTGCGCTGTTGTATCGATGGTTCTCACCAATCCTCTTCCACCCGACGCTTCCCGGTCCCGGGCATGAGCGCCCGGCCTGGTGCGTCCTGCAATCGGTTCAGCATTCGCTCGGCCTGATTGCTCTCCCCGCCCGCTTCATTGCCGCCGGTGCCGGATGCGCCTTTTTTCGTTTCCGAACTGTTTTTCGATGGGCCATTTCCGCCGGCCTCCTCTTCCGCCGACGCTGGCGGCGCAGCGGTTTCAGACGGCTGAGGCCGCCCGGATGGCGGCATCTTCTGCCCTGCGGATGCTTCTCTTTCGCCGCTACCCTCCTCCTGCCCGGCCC
>CAJXSB010000393.1 GCA_913060435.1 uncultured Desulfococcus sp. | reverse complement strand
AAGCCGGCGGGGCGGCCGCTGGTCGACACCTTCATCACCGAGGTGAGCCAGGATACCTGGATCCTCTTTCCCTGGGACTCGGCCTCCCAATTCATTCAGCCCATCGCGGGCGTCAGGCAGGATATTCCATGAACGAGCGCATTCATCCGACAGCGCCGCTGATTCGGCTCGAGGGGATCGGGAAGACCTTCGGGCGGGTCCGCGCCAACCACAATATTACCCTCGACATCCATACCGGCCGGATCAAGGCCCTTCTGGGGGAAAACGGCGCCGGCAAGAGCACGCTCATGTGCATCCTGGCCGGCGGGCTTCAGCCCGATGCCGGTCATATTGTCGTCAACGGGCGGCCGACCCTGTTTTCATCGACCCGTGCCGCCATCGATGCGGGAATCGGGATGGTCTATCAGCATTTCATGCTGGTGGAGGCCATGACCGTGGCGGAGAATGTTTTTCTGGGCCAGGAGGGCAATTTCTGGCTCCATCCGCGGCGGATGCAGGACCGGGTGGCGGAGCTGGCCGACACCTACCAGCTCGCCATCGATCCCGCCCGCCGGGTCTCCGACCTCTCCATGGGCGAACGGCAGCGGGTTGAAATCCTCAAGCTGCTCCTGCGCCAGAGCCGCGTCCTGATTTTCGACGAGCCGACGGCGGTGCTGACGCCCCCGGAAACCGAACAGCTCTTCAAGGCGATGCGCCGGATGGCCGACCAGGGGAAGGCCATCGTCTTCATCAGCCACAAGCTGGCCGAGGTCATGGCGGTGGCCGACGACATCGCCATCCTGAGAAAAGGCGAGATTGTCGACACCATGGCGGCGGGGAGCGTCAAGTCCCGGGAGGAGCTGGCCCGGCGCATGGTGGGCCGGGACGTGCTGCTGCAGGTGGACAGGACGCCGGTGCCGCCAGGCGAGCGGATTCTCCACATCCAGGACCTCCGGGCCGATGCCCTCAACGGTGTCGACCTGGACCTGCGCCGGGGGGAGATCCTCGGCGTGGTGGGGGTGGCGGGCAACGGGCAGAAGGCCCTCGCGGAAATCGTCTGCGGGCTCGCACCGCCCGCATCGGGGCGTGTCGAGATCATGAACCGGGATTGGCGGCGGTTCTTTGCACGGAGGCGCAGCGGGGAGATCCTCAGCTATATTCCGGAGGATCGGCTGGGGATCGCCACCTGCCCGGAGCTCGATCTGCGGGATAATTTCCTCCTTACCACCCGGGAGCGCTTCAGCCGCGGCCCCTGGCTTCTGGGGAAAGACGCCGAAGGCAAGGCGCGGGAGACGGTCCGGAATTTCCAGGTCCGCCCCACCGACGTTTATGCCCGGGCACGGCAGCTCTCGGGAGGCAACCTCCAGAAGATGGTGCTGGGCCGGGAATTCTACCGGCAGCCTCGCCTGATCGTGGCGGAGCAGCCGACCCAGGGCCTTGACGTGGCCGCAACGGAAGAGGTGTGGCGCCATCTGCTCGATGCGCGGCGCCATGCGGGCATCCTGCTGATCACCGGGGACCTGAATGAAGCCCTTGCCCTTTCCGACCGTATCGCCGTCATGTTCGGCGGCCGGATCATGGATATCTTCGAGGCCTCCGACGCGCGGAAGGTGGATCAGATCGGCCTCCTGATGGCGGGCATTACCCCAGCAGCGCCACACCAGCCGGGCCAGCCGGCCCACTAAAGGACCGCATTCCCATGGGGGCCTCCTGCGGGCGCCCGAAAGGAGCGTCGTGTCGTGACAGCGAAGCGGAAGGAACGGCATACGGACAGCAACCAGGTCACATTCGAGGCGGTCTGCAAAGCCATGGCGGATCCCTCCTTTTATCCGCACCCTGTCTCCCGGATCGAACGCCGCGACACCCACATCTCCACCGTTTTTCTGACCGGCGACAGCGTCTACAAGATCAAAAAGCCCGTGGCGCTGGGATTTCTGGATTTCCGGCGCCTGGCGGATCGGCAGGCAGCCTGCCGCCGGGAGGTCGACCTGAACCGGCGGCTGAGCCGGAACGTCTATCGGGCGGTCGTCCCGATCCACCGCAGCCCGGCGGGAGACGTCCGCCTGGAGGCGTGCGGGCCGGTGGTCGAATATGCCGTTGCGATGCGGCAGCTTCCCGATGCGGCCAACCTCAAGAGCCTCCTGGCGTCGGGCCGCGTCGAACCAGGCCACATGGCCGCCATCGGTCGCCGGCTGGCGCGTTTTTATGTGGAGAGCGAACGGAGCGCCGCCGTCGACGCCTATGGCGCCCTGGATGCCGTCGAATACAACATGGAGGAGAACTTCCGACAGCTCGCGCCGTGGGTGGGCGAGCGGCTGGACGCCAAGCGATGGGCGTTTCTCTGCGAGGCGAACCGCGCCTTTCTCGCCCACCACGCCGCGCTCTTCCGGCAGCGGGTGGACGGCGGCAGGATCCGGGACGGCCATGGCGACCTGCGATGCGATCATGTCTATTTCGACGACGGCCTCCAGATCATCGACTGCATCGAGTTCAACGACCGTTTCCGGTACGGGGACGCGGCGGTGGACATCGCCTTCCTGGTGATGGACATGGCGGCCAGGGGGTTCGCGGAGCTGGGGCGAACGCTCCTCTCGGCGTACGCCCTGGCGGCCGAAGACCCCGGCGTCTTCGCCTTGATCGATTTTTACATCGCCTACCGGGCCGTGGTACGCCTCAAGGTGGCCTGCCTGCAGCTTTCGTCGGCCGATGCCGGGCAGGCGGAAGCGCTGGCCGATGATATCGGATGCTACATGGACCTCGCCTGCCGGCACACCCTCATGTTCGGGCGCCCGACCCTCTGGGTTTGCTGCGGTCTTCCCGCTTCGGGCAAGTCTTCCCTGGCCGGGCGCCTGGCCCGTGTTTTGAACCTCCAGGCCTTCAGCTCCGACGATGTCCGCCGGGAGACGGCGCCGGCGGCCGCTGTGTCGCATTATGGCGAGGGGGCCTATGCCCCGGAGCAGCGCAGCCGGGTGTACCGGCGGCTGTTGGCATTGGCACAGGATGAACTCCGCGATGGGCGGTCGGTGATTCTGGACGCCACCTACTCACGGCGGCGGCGGCGGGACCAGGTACGGCAGCTGGCCGAAGACATGGACGCCAGCCTGGTCTTCGCGGAGTGCGGCTGCCCTGTGGAGACCCTCCGCCGGCGCCTGGCGCGACGCGAACAAAAGCCGGGCCGGTCCGACGCCCGTCTCGGGCACCTCGACGACCTGGCGGCAGAATTCGAGCCCCTTGCGGAGGTGCCGGCGGCCATGCGGGTGCGCATCGCCACCGACGGCGTGCCCCTGGCAGCACTGGTGGCGCTCCTGGGCGGTGCCTGGTCCCGGCGCGACCGCCAGCTCGCAAACAGGCTATAGGCCGCCGGGACCGCTTCAGTCGAGCTTGACGACGGCGCCTTCGACCGCTTCGGCGCCATCCAGCAGCCGGGCTTCGGACCGGCCGTCCGCCACCGAGGTGATCTCGATTTCACCGGCAGGAGGCCCCGGGATGACAAATCGCTGGCCGAATTTTCCTTCGACGACCTCGCCGACGCCGTACACTTTCAGGACATCCCCAACGGTGATGCCGGTTTCACGGCCGGCGGAGAGCGTGACCGCATCGTCCTGAACTGCAACGACAAAGCCCTGCCAGGGGTGTTTCCCAAGGGAATCGCAGACCTTTTCCGCGCCCTCCGAGGCGATGCGTTCCAGGGTCTGGTCCAGTTCGTACATGGCCGGGAGGTCCTTGGCAATGATGGCGTCGAATTCAGCGCCGTCCACCTCGGTCGACGCCTTGATGCTCTCGTCCATCAGCTTTGCGCCGGTGCCTGTATCGTAGAGCTGGAATCCGATCTGGGTGGATTCGAAATAATGAATGTCCCGGAACATCAGGATTCCTTTTTCCTTCTCTTCGGCGTCGATGCTGGCGACATTGCCCAGCAGGAAGGCATTGATCCCCGAGCCCCGGCCGATCTCCGCCAGCGCCAGATTGTCGATCCGGCCAGACGCCAGCCGGGGCACCCTGCCCAGGACTTCGGGGTATCCGGGGTCTTCGGGCTGGATCCACAGCACCCGGTCGCATTCCTCCGCCAGGAGTCCGGACAGGCGGTCCATAAATCGCTGCCGAACCGCTTCGTCCGAGAGGAAGGTGGTGTTTTCGAAGGGGACGATGACCACCTTTTTCCGGAGTCGTTCACCCGCGAACGGCAGGACGCCGAC
>CAJXSB010000392.1 GCA_913060435.1 uncultured Desulfococcus sp. | reverse complement strand
AAACAACTCCACTGATCTTAATGATGTCTTGTACATTATAATTTGCTTTTTGTAAATTAATTTATACAAAGCGCTTCAGGTCCGGCTGGTTCATCTTTGATCCGTGTTGATCCACTCCATCAGATTTGAAAGGATTTTTTTCATCATTTTCTTCTTTCTACCGGCTCTTACCGGCTGGCCCAAGTCGATTGGATCAAATTCAGCAGATTGTGCTTTTGCTGACTTTTTGCAGATGGCGCGGCGCTCTTTACATTCACCCCGCGCGGTGATATCTTTTTGAAAATATAAATACGTGTTTCCTCCCTGCTCGCACTCTGCCATCGAGCAGGTTTTCTGGAGAACTCGATGCAGCCCGGTCGCCGCAGCCCAAAGGCGCCGGCTGCTATCCGCCTGTTGAAGCCTCCACGTTTCGAACGATCTGCAGGGTTCTCCCGCTGCTGACAAATCGTTGCCGCAAGTCAAGAACCGGGGTCCCATGTAGGGCGCGGTCGTTCAGAATGCTGTCTCCGCACAAGCTGTAAAGGCATATCGATGCCATGGACATTGCAGCCCATGCCGGAGATCTGCCTGCGCTGGAGGGGTGCCCCATACTACCCATCACCGTTGTCCAACATTCAAGTCCGGAGGCGAAAATGAAGAGAGGCAACTGGCGAACAATGCTCGCAGGAGCGATGCTGCCCGTGGTGATCGCGGCATGTGCCGCACTGTTGCATACGGGTGCCTTCGCCGAGGAATCGGGAGACTTCAAGGGAACCCTGACCGCCAGCGGCAGCCGGGAGAAGCTCCCATTCCTGCCGGGGCGGGAGGTCGGCATTTTTTCCATCGAAGGCCATGTCAACCTGAGCCATGGGCTGGGGGAAACAAAGGATTTCTGGGCCACCTGGGTCGGCCTCTGGGACACCGAGACCGGCGGCGTCGTCCGGTGCGTCTGGCGCGACCTTCACGGCCACAGGATTTTCGGTGTCCTGAGCGGCACCCGGCTTAAAGAGGGGGCCGTACTATCCGGCGAATTCGTCGGCGGCACGGGTCCGTTTGAGGGCATCCAGGGAGACTTCCGTTTTACCTGGACCCTGGTCTCCTATGACACCGGCGACGACGTGCTCTCCGGTTATGCGACGGACATCCACGGCACCTACCGAATCCCGTAAAGAAGGCCTGCCCACGACAAACCGCATTACAGGAGGTACGCATTATGTGGATCCTTGAACTGCTGGTCGTTCTGTTTTTCATTTGGCTCGGAGCGCGCCTGGGCAGCATCGGGATCGGGTTTGCCGGCGGCTTCGGCGTCCTGGTCCTCTCGCTGGTCTTCGGCATCAAGCCGGGCAGCATCCCGGTGGACGTGATCCTGATCATCATGTCGGTGATCGCCGCCATTGCCGCCATGCAGGTGGCCGGCGGACTCGACTACATGGTTCACCTGGCGGAGAAGATCCTGCGCAGCAACCCCAGATACATCACCTTCCTGGCGCCGACGGTGACTTACCTCATGACCCTGTTTGCCGGCACCGGCCATACGGCCTTTTCCACCCTGCCGGTAATCGCCGAGGTGGCCAAGGAGACGGGCGTCCGGCCGTCCCGCCCCCTCTCCATCGCCACCGTGGCATCCCAGATCGCCATCACCGCATCGCCCATCTCCGCTGCGGTGATTTTTTTTGCAAGCGAACTCGAGACCCTCGGGGTCAGCTATATCCAGCTCCTCATGATCAGCATCCCCAGCTCGTTCATCGCGGTGATGCTGGGTGCCGTGGTCGCCAATTTCCTGGGAAAGGATCTGGCGGATGACCCGGTCTACCAGGAGCGGCTGGCCAAGGGGCTGGTCAAAGGATCCTCGGGTCATCAACAGCTGGAGATCCCGAAAACCGCCGGCAGGTCGGTCCTGATCTTCCTGGCGGGTCTCCTCTGCGTCGTCTTCTATGCCACCGCCATCAGCGGCAGTGTCGGACTGATCCAGAACCCGGTCATGCCCCGGGACGAGGCCATCATGACCACCATGCTGACCGTCGCCGCACTGATCGCCGTGGTATGCAGGATCGATGTCAACAAGGTGCTCGACGCCGCCACATTCAAGTCGGGTATGAGCGCCTGTGTCTGCGTGCTGGGCGTGGCCTGGCTGGGCACCACCTTCGTGGCGGCCCACCTGGAGGAGATCAATATTCTCGCCGGGAATCTGCTGGAGACCCGCCCCTGGCTGCTGGCCGTGGTGCTCTTCTTCGCCGCGATGCTGCTTTATTCCCAGGCGGCTACGACCCGGGCGCTGATGCCCGCTGCACTGGCCCTGGGGGTGAGCCCGGCAGCGGCCATCGCCGCCTTTTCATCGGTGAGCGCCCTGTTCGTTCTGCCGACCTACCCATCGCTCCTGGCCGCGGTCGAGTTCGACGATACGGGCTCCACCCGCATCGGGAAATACGTGTTCGACCATCCCTTCCTGATTCCGGGAACGTTGACCATCGCCATGGCGGTGATCCTGGGCTTTTTGATCGGGCCGCTGGTGCTGTAGCGGCGCCCGGCCTTCCAACGAAAAGAAACCTTCGCAATAACAAGGAGGCGCTGCATGTTCAAACTCGAAAACGTGCTGGAGAGGGCGTCCCGGAAAATGGGTGTGGACCGGGACGAACTGAAGGATTTTTTTGAACGCGGAACAGAGGTTTCCTATGCACCGGAGGAATGGCTGTTTCACGAGTCGACCCCGCGGCAGTGGGCGGGCCTGGTGGTGGACGGCGAGGTGACCATCGTGCGCGGGCTCCACGGCGCCACCCGTCACCTGGCGGTGCTGGCCCCGGGAGCCCTCATTGCAGAGAGCGCATTCCTGGAGGACGGCCCCCACGCCACCGGCGCCTTCACCCGGGGCGGCGCAAAGATCTGGCAGATCTCCCAGCCCACCCTGGCATCCTTCCGGGAAGAGAAGCCGGAGCTGTTCTATCGCATCGTCGCCCGGGTCGCTGCCGGCATCGGGGAGCGGCTTCGCATGGCATCCGAGCGGACGGCAGGGACGGCGCCCGGCCCCATGATCGGCGACTTCCGCACCGAACACGACTCCCTGGGGGAGCGGGAGCTGCCGGACGACGCCTATTACGGCGTGCAGACGCTGCGGGCCATGGAGAATTTCGCCATATCCGGGGCCTTCGTCAAGAACTTCGAACACATGATCGAGGCCCTCGCCTTCGTGAAAAAGGCCGCGGCCCAGGCCAACTGCGAGCTGGGGGTGCTGGACGAACCGCGGATGCAGGCCATCAGCCAGGCCTGCGACGATCTCCTGGCCGGCAAACTGCACGAGCACTTCACCGTGGACATGTTTCAGGGCGGGGCAGGCACCTCCACCAACATGAACGCCAACGAGGTGATCGCCAACCGCGGACTGGAGATCATGGGCCACCAGAAGGGGGAGTACGATCATCTCCACCCCAACGACCACGTCAATTGCTCCCAGTCGACCAACGACGCCTATCCAACGGCCATCAAGCTGGCGGCCCTGCTCTCCCTGAAAGACCTGCTGGGGGCCATGAAGGAGCTGAGGGAGGCCCTCGAGGCCAAGGCCGAGGCTTTTGCCGACGTCCTGAAGATGGGGCGGACGGAAAACCAGGACGCTGTCCCCATGACCCTGGGCCAGGAGTTTTCGGCCTACGCGGTTATGGTCGAAAGCGCCGCCGACGCGCTTGTCCGCTCCGGGGAGGAACTGCACCACATCAACATGGGCGCAACGGCCATCGGCACCGGGATCAACAGCCCGCCGGGATATTCCGAGCTGGTGACAAGAAAGCTCTCGGAGGTGAGCGGCTTCGAACTCCGCCGGGCGCGCAACCTCGTGGAGGCGACCCAGAACGCCGGCGCCTTCGTCCAGATGTCGGCCGCCATGAAGCGTGCGGCGGTCCAGATATCCAAGATCTGCAACGACCTTCGCTGGATCTCCTCCGGCCCCCGGTGCGGGCTCAACGAGATCAACCTGCCCCCCATGCAGCCGGGCTCCTCCATCATGCCGGGCAAGGTCAACCCGGTGATCCCCGAGCTGGTCAACCAGATCTGCTACCAGGTGATCGGCTATGACGCCGTCGTCTCCATGGCGGCAGAGGCCAGCGAGCTCGAGCTGTGCATGGCCGAGCCCATCATCGCATACGACATCCTCCACGGGATGCTGATCCTGAAGAATGCCTGCATCCCCCTGGCCAGCCGATGCATCACGGGCATCGAGGCCAACCGGGAGATCTGCCGCAGCTAC
>CAJXSB010000391.1 GCA_913060435.1 uncultured Desulfococcus sp. | reverse complement strand
TAGAAGGCCCGCCGGTCGTCGTCCATGGTCTCGTGGTGCTGCCAGGCCTCGGGAATGAGCATCATCATGGCATGGGGAAGGGATCGCCCCGTGCGGCAGAGGAGCTCTACGGCGTTGTCCAGTGCGGCCGAGTCGCTCCCGCCCGGGGCGATGGCCGGAAGGATGCGCGAAACATCGCCGCCGAAACGGTCGGTCCGGAACTGATGCTGCCGGGCCGCCATCCAGTTGAGGTTGCTTTTGAGAGTATTGATCTCCCCGTTGTGGCAGAGATACCGGAAGGGCTGGGCCAGGTGCCAGGCGGGGAATGTGTTGGTGCTGTAGCGCTGGTGCACCACGGCCAGGGCGCTGGTCATGGCCGGCGATGCCAGATCCGGGTAGTAGGCGCCGACCTGATGGGCCAGGAACATACCCTTGTAGACCAGGGTCCGGCAGGAGAGGCTGGGGATGTGGAAATAGCGCTTTTCGGGCAGATCCGACGCCAAGACCCGCCTTTCCGCGGCCTTTCGGATCAGAAAAAGCGCCTCCTCCAGGCCGGCGGTGTCGGAGATCTTTGGATTTTTCCGTACAAAGGCCTGGTAGACCGAAGGCTCGGCCTCCCGGGCCAGGTCCCCCAGGGCACCGCTCACCACGGGGACCTTGCGCCATCCCAGGAACGCCTGGTCCGCCTCCCAGATCGACGCTTCAAGCTGCTGCATGCACCACCGTCGCTGGGCATCATCCACGGGGAGGAATACGAGCCCGGCACCGTAGTCGCCGACATCCGGCAGTCGGAAGCCGAGTTCGGCCTCCCGGAGGAAGTCGTCGGGCATCTGGATGAGGATGCCCGCGCCGTCGCCGCTCGCTTCGTCGCATCCGGCAGCGCCCCGATGGGCAAGATGGAGGAGGATTTTCAGGGCATCCGCGACAATGTCATGGGATTTTTCCCCTTTGATATGGCAGGTCATGCCGACACCGCAGGCGTCGTGCTCCATATCAGGGCGATAGAGCCCGAAAGGGCTGGAAAGCGACTGGCGGCCGAGGCGCCCTTGGTGGCGGCGCAGGCCGGGACGTTGGTGGATCATGGAATCTTCGCCTGTGGGTAAATTGTTGCGGGTGCCGGGTGCTGAAACCTATCGCCCCGTCTCCTCTATCCATCGCGTGAACGAATCTCCAAAGTGGAGAATGGTAGTGAAGTAACAACAATAGAGAAGCAATGATAATGCCACCGGTATATTCCACCAACCGGTTTTCCTCCCGGCCCTTCAGGGCAGGACCGTCAAGGGTGCGCTTCCCCTCTGTGGAGACCGAAAGCGCCTCGGGCAGATGGCTCAAAAACGACAAAAATGCATATCATTGCCCCACCAAACGTACAAAAATGTCTACGCCGGTGTGCCGGGGCGGAAAGGTCCCGTCGTCTGTCCTCGGCCCCCGGAACCAAAAAGAAGACCGGCGCCGGATGCATCTTGCAAAATTCCCGTCATCCGGTAGGATGATCCGGACCGCAACCCTCAACCATCGCAACGGAGACTGCACCATGGGCAACACCGGAAGCAACAGAGGCTTTGCCAGCGACAACTATGCCGGGGTTCACCCCGAGATCCTCAAGGCAATGGCCATGGCCAATACCGGGCATGCCAAGGCTTACGGGGACGACCCCTTCACCCTTCAGGCGGAAGCGGCGTTCAACGCTCATTTCGGACCGGATATCCAGGTCTATTTCGTTTTTCTCGGAACAGCGGCCAACGTACTGGCGCTGGCCGCGGCGGCCCGACCGTTCGAAGCCGTCATCTGCGCCGACACGGCCCACATCCATGTGGATGAGTGCGGGGCACCGGAACGGTTCACCGGCTGCAAGCTCCTGACCGTGCCGGGCGTCGACGGCAAGATCAGCGTCCCGGAAATTCAACGCCATCTCCACGCCGTCGGGTTCGAGCACCACGTCCAGCCCAGGGTCGTCTCCATCACCCAGGCCACCGAGCTCGGCACGGTCTACACCCCCCGGGAGATCCGCGACATCGCCGATTTCGCGCACGAAAAAGGCTTGACCGTCCATATGGACGGCGCCCGCCTGGCCAATGCGGCGGCACGACTCAACTGCGAGCTGCGCGAGCTCACCACCGATGCCGGCGTCGATATCCTCTCCTTCGGCGGCACCAAAAACGGCATGATGTACGGCGAAGCATTGGTCTTTTTCAACACCGACCTGGCCGAAGACTTCCAATATGTTCGAAAGCAGGGCATGCAGCTGGCGTCGAAAATGCGTTTTATTTCAGCACAGTTCAAAGCACTTCTGGAGGGCGGCCTATGGCGGCGGAACGCTGCCCACGCCAACGCCATGGCCGCGATGCTGGCACGGCTCGCATCGGAGATCCCGGGGGTCAACATCACTCGGCCGGTCGAGGCCAACGCGGTCTTTGCCGTCCTCCCTCCCAAGGCCATCCCGTTGCTGCAGTCGGAATTCTCCTTTTACGTATGGAACGAGGAAGCCCACGAGGTCCGATGGATGACCGCCTTCGACACGAGCCCCGAGGATGTCAAGAACTTTGTCGAAAAAATACGCTTGATGTTTTAGGAATTACATTTTCCACCCAAAGCGGAAATTGGGCAAAAAGATCATTTTCCAGACAGGTTCTCAGAAAATGTCGCCCCAGACGCGGTAATACCGCTGCCGGTAATCCGGATTCGACTGCTTGAAATGAGATATTTCAGATTGCGGCAGGAACGAAACCTGCCACTTGGGATAGCGGGTCTTCCCCTTGCTCTTGTGGGCCAGGACGATGCAGTTGCCGGGAATCCGGTACGAATCGTCCAGACTGGTTTCGATCTCATCCCGCAGGGCGCGCATGAGAAACTGACGGATATTCACGCGGCAGCGCTCCGGGAGTTCGTCCACATGAATCATCTGAAGCTTTTCAATTTCGTTGGATTTACGCATCATCCTGATTCGCCACCATTCCTGCCCGCTGTCGACGGAACATCCCGAAGAGGCCGGCTGCAGGCTTGCTTTTCACCCCCGTCGAGGCCACACTGAAAAGCTCGCAATTCCTGCCGGGGGCAATTCCGACAACGCATCCGGGTAGCGCCATATACCTGGCAGCCGTGCATTGCCGGCAACATCATCAACTGGGTGTGGGACTGCGGATCGATTCATCCGGGAACTGAACAATGGGCATCAAGCTATAGCCATCTGCCGGACAAATCAAGAGACTTTTTTGTCACTTTCCGTCCAGCAGTTGCGATCATATTTAAATTCAGTTTTTTATTTCGAAGCATCGCGAAAAGAAAAATTCATGGCCGCCTCCGGTCATCCGGGTCAGGGCGGAGCCATATGATTTTTCAGCATCCCACTTGCGTCCCCGCGCTCTTCTGTTTACTTTGATAGTTACTGTGTCTCATTTCACCTACTGGTGCAGCATCCACCCATCCGCTGTGCCGCAACCGCCTTCATCAACGATCTTTTCCCCTGAAAAGGACCAGCGCCTGCCCGTTTCACGGGTTCGGTTCTATGCCATTCACCCACAGAAATGAAGGAGATTCATCACATGAAAATATATTCCATATCCAGTTGGTTTCAAAAGCGGCTGCCGACGGCGGTCCTGGCAGTTCTCCTGCTGATCCCGGCAAGCGCCATGGCAGCCTCTGTCTATATCCCCCACATTACCGGAACCGGCGGGGTCTGGCGCGACTTTCTGCAGGTCGACAACCCCACCCAGATGGAAGCATTCTTTACGGTGACCATCTATGACAACGGCGCCGACGTCTTTACCGAGACCTATTCCGTAGAGGCATTGGGCGAACGGGTCATCGACCTGAAAACCCTGGCAGCATCCTTCAACTCCGCTACGGGAATCGTCCAATACGACGACAGCTTTCAGCTGAACATCCGCCTCTCCTACGAAAACAAATCGGCCGGAGGCGTGGCGGAATTCCGCCTCGACAATTTCGTCGGCAACCCCATCGGCTTCTTTTTCAGCGGCTTCACCCCCGCGGTCACCTGGAAGGCGATCTCCATCACCAACTGGGGGGGAAGTGAAGAGATCACCCTCTTCGCCCTCGGCGACAGCGGGGTCCTGGGCATCGAAAAGATCATGGTCCGGCAAGGCCGAAAAGTGGTGGGCGTCCACACGGAATGGTTCCCCACCGTCGACCAGAGCGATATCAAGAAGATCATCGCGGTATCTGAAGGCACTGCCATGAACGGCGTCACCATCGCCGGCGACGACGCCAATTCATTCCTGCTC
>CAJXSB010000390.1 GCA_913060435.1 uncultured Desulfococcus sp. | reverse complement strand
CATGACGATTCTCAAATTCATGCTCTCGGCCATCATCGTGGGGATGATCGGCATCAATCTCCTCGTTCACCTGGGCGTGGTTGACTTGAGCGTCAAATCGACGCAGGTCGGCGCCAACCTGATCGGCGGCCTGCTCTTCGGCGCTGGATGGGCCGTTATGGGCTACTGCCCCGGCACCTCGCTGGGGGCGCTGGGCGAAGGGCGCTGGCATGCCATCTGGGCGATCCTGGGCATGCTGGTGGGGGCTGCGATCTATGCAGAGGTCTATCCCGTGATGAAGGCAACGGTGGTGACCTGGGGATCATTTGGCAAGGTCACCCTCCCGCAGCTTTTCGGGATTTCTCCATGGGTGGTCATTCCGGTCCTCGTTGCCCTCTTTCTGCTCCTTTTCTTCTGGTTTGAGAAGAACGATCTGTAGTCATTGATCGTCCCCATGGGAGATGATTTCGGTTTTATCACCCTGAAAAAGTGACCTGATGCAAGGCGCCAACCAGGATATGCACATGGTTTGGAATTGGACACATGAATCGACCTCGCCGTAAACCGGAGCACCATGTTCTGCCGGAGCTGACCGAGTACATTTTCAGACAGTTTCCAGTGGCATTGTATACGTCGCTTGTGCTCTCCGCCCTGGTGGTCGCAGCGCTCTGGGGCTTGTTCCCCAGAGCGATTCTGCTCTCCTGGCTTACGGCGGTCTACGTCCTCTGCATGCTTCGGTTCCTGCTGTACCACTGGCATCGCCTGGTGCCGGAGGGACCGTTCACCATCCGCCAATGGCTTCGTTTCTACTCACTGGGTGCAGCGCTCTCCGGGGTTGTCTGGGGGGTGATGCCCCTGCTGTTCTATTCAGACGATTCGCCCCAGACGAATCTCTTCATCGCGTTTGTGATCGGTGGGCTGGTGTCCGGCGCATCCAGTTCCATGGCGCCGCTGAAAAAGACCCTGCGGGCCTTCACCATACTGACCTGTCTGCCGATCGCGCTGCTGTTCATCTTCCGCGGGGACCGGCTGCACCTGATCATGGGGACGATGATGCTGATTTTCGGCGGGGCATACCTCCTGATATCCGTCAACACCGCTCGAATGATGATTGAATCTTTCATTCTGCGGAAGGAGAATCTCCACGAAATCGAAGAGCGCCGTAAGGCAGAGGCGGAGCTCCGCATGATCCAGCAGGGTCTTGAAGAGACCGTTACCCTGCGGACCATGGAGTTGAGGACGGCAAACGAGGAGCTGTCAAAAGAGATCGATGAACGGTTGCAGGTGGAATCGAAGCTGCGGGTAAGCGAAGAGCGCTACCGCAGCCTGGTCGAGTCCTCCAGTGACTGGATATGGGAAATGGACCGCGACGGAAGATATACCTACGCGAGCCCGAGCGTTTTCTCCATGCTGGGCTACACGCAGCACGAAGTGCCCGGGCAGATGCTCTACGATTTCATGCCGCCGGAAGAGGCGGAACGGGTGAAAGCCATATTCAGCGCCAATGCCGCCGACAGGAAGGCCATCGAGGGGCTGGTCACGCGCTGCCTTCACAAGAATGCAACAGAGCATATCATCGAAACCAACGGTGAACCGGTTTTCGAGATCGGCGGTGCGTTTACCGGATACCGCGGCATCCACCGCGACATCACCCACCGGGTGAGGCATGAAGAGGAACAGCGGAAAGTCGAGCATCTGGAGTCGCTGGGACTGCTGGCCGGCGGAATCGCCCATGACTTCAACAACCTGCTGATGGCCATTCTGGGCAACATTGAGCTGTCCCGGATCTCCATTGCTGCAGACTCGGAGGCCGGTCGGCCGCTGGCGGATGCCATCGGAGCGATGTCGCAGGCCAGGAAGCTGACGGAGCAGCTGTTGACATTTTCCAGGGGCGGGAGCCCGATCCTGGCAGCGACATCGGTTCGCGACCTGATACTGGACTCCTGCCGCTTCGCCCTCAGTGGCACGGACGTCAAGTGCGAGTATGACATCCCCGACGACCTCTGGATGGCGAACATCGATTCCGGACAGATCTGGCAGGTGCTCAACAACATTCTCACCAACGCCCGGGAGGCGATGCCGGGCGGCGGCACCTTGTGGGTCCGGGCGGAGAACGTCACGGTGAAGGAGGATAGCATGCCGGCGCTGGCGCCAGGCAGGTTTGTCCGGGTGTCGGTCCGGGACCAGGGGTCCGGCATATCCAGGGAGAACATCCCCCGGGTCTTTGATCCGTATTTTTCGACCAAGGTCCGCGGGTCAACAAAGGGGACCGGCATCGGGCTCGCGGTCTGCTACTCCATTATTGAAAAACACGGCGGGCAAATCCTGCTGGCGTCCGAGCCCGGATGTGGCACCACGGTAACCTTTTTACTGAAAGCGATCGACGGTGAACCGGAAAATGCCGTTTGACCCCGCCCCCCTCGACGTGACCGCTTGCGGTAAAACGGCAATGCGCATTTGAAAACGATTGTAAATCCTGCTACCAACGACCGGAAAACCCTTGGGAGATGTGTTGATGGCTTCTCTTGAACAAAGATTGAAATCCCTGGCCGGAAGCCTGGGTGCGGACCTGGTGGGCATGACGACCAGGGCTGTCCTCTCTGACGGGCCTCCCTCCGCCGATCCGCGGTATCTGCTGCCCTCTGCGAAGTCGGTGGTCTCTTATGCCGTATCTCTGGATACCGATATCGCAGTGGACTTCATCCGGAAAAAAACATGGCGCCCCCACTGCGAAAACCGAAAATCCATCGCCCAGACGCTTTACAGGATCGGCGATGCCCTTGTGGCGGAGCTGCGATCGGAGGGATACGACGCCGTCAACGTGGACCTCAACAATAATTACCGGCCCGAGGAGGGCGCCGCAGACGTGACGGAGATGACGGCGTTTCATCCGGAATTTTCACATCGGTATGCGGCCCTTGCCGCAGGGGTCGGACGTTTGGGCTGGAGCGGCAATCTCCTGACCCGGGAATACGGGGCGCTGGTCGAGCTGGGGAGCGTCTTGACCTCGGCTGCTTTGGCTGCCGATGCACCCATCCCCGACCAGGATCACCCATGCGACAAATGCAAAATGTGCAGCCTGGTATGCCCAGTGGAGATGATTCACAAAAAGGCATCGACTCGGGTGACGGTTGCCGGCATCACCGAAACCATTGCACGCAAGCAGCCCAACACCTGCTGCTGGATCGGATGCACCGGCTACGAGGGACTGGCCAGATCCGGAGAATGGTCCAACTGGAGCCCCTTCCGTCTCGGCCGACCCCTCCCCGAAGACAAGCGGGCGCTCGATGCCCTCTGCATCCGGCTGCAGAAGCTGGATCCGCAGATGGCGGCCGGCGACACCTGCTTCAGCGACTATCGGCAGGCCGTCTTCGACCCGGATTGGTTCTATTATACCGTGTGCGGCTTCTGTCGCAGCGTCTGCTCGCCCCACCGGGAAGAGCGGATAGCCCGGCGCAAAATGATTGTCCAGTCAGGCACCGCAGCCCTGCATCTGGACGGGTCCCATGATGTGGCCGATGAAAACGCCCTCACGGTGCCGACGCCCTTCGGCCTGAACGTCGTCGTACCGCGCGATGATCTCGCTGAAGCGCGGACGGAAATTCGGAAATGGCCGGGACAGTTTCCACTGGACCGGGAGGTAGTGGCATATCTTTGCAGGGAGGGCACATGACACCAGCACCGATCAATGGCCGGCGAGGTTTCTTAGGGCATGCTGTTCGATATCGGATACGCCGACCACATCATCCCATGCCTGGCAATGCCCGAAAGGCCGGTGCCGAATGGTTCCAGAGCCGGATAGGCGCTGCTGGGCGAGGACGCCGAAAGATGGCCGGACGCAACGATATAGAGATGCCGGAAGGAGGAAAATCCGTGGGAAATGAAAAAGTCAGCACCTTTTTGAAGAACGTATATGATGCTCAAAACACCTGTGATCTGCAGGAGGCGTATGATGCGTGGTCCGGGAAATACGAGGCGCATGTCACGGCCTTCGGATACAATATCCCGGCGGTTGCCGCCGGCCTGTTCGGCAAATATGTGCCGACGGAGACGACGCCGATTCTCGATGCCGGCGCCGGGACGGGGATGATGGGCGGGATTCTCGATGCACTGGGCTACCAGGGCCAGGTCGGCATCGACATCTCCCCGGGGATGCTCGAAAAGGCCGGGGAGCGAAATGTCTATGAGGAGCTCCGCCGAATGGTCCTCGGTGAAGCGCTCGATTTTCCCAGCGACCGATTCGGTGCATGCCAGTCCATCGGGGTGTT
>CAJXSB010000389.1 GCA_913060435.1 uncultured Desulfococcus sp. | reverse complement strand
GCGCTCCAGGGCCCGATCGATCTTCCGGAGGAGCTTCCGGTAGCGGTCCCGGGTTCTCAGCTCGAATGCCGTCGCCGACTCATTGGTGCCCTGGTCGACGGCTTCGATGTCCCTTTCCTTGTCCTCTTTCAGCTTGTTCAGGGTCTTTTCCGATTCCGCCAACAGATTGTCGCGCCATTTCATCAGCTCTCTTCGGAAATATTCAATCTGTCGCGGGCTCATGTAGGGCTCGTCATCGGTGGGAACGTAACCTTCGGGCAGATCAACGGCCATGTAAACCTCCTCGTGTTCTCAAGAAAACAACACGACTGAAACGCGTTCTGTACAACAGGAGAGCAGGGTCGACAATGTCGCTCTGTTCAGGATCATACCAGCACAATATTTTCCTCGAATGTCGTGAGGGGCTCCAGGCCGTCTGCGGTGACGATGTGGGTATTCTCGATGCCCGTCACGCCGCGGCCGGGAAAGATGAGCTTGGGCTCCAGGGCGATGCACATCCCCGCCTCCAGGGTGACCTTCTGGCCCTGGGCGATAAAGGGATATTCGTCCAGCTCCAGTCCAGTGCCGTGGCCCACGAAACGGATGCGCTCCGGCCCGGCACCCATGAAGTGGTCGCCATAGCCGAGGGCGTCGGCGCGGGCGACGGCCATGTCGTAAAGCTCGCCCGCCAGGACGCCGGGCCTGGCCGTCTCCCGAAGCATCGTCTGTACCTCGATCATGGCCGCCTGGGCCCGGAGCCATTCATCGGAGACCTTCCCCAGGGCGAAGATCCGCGTCTGGTCTGCGATATACCCATGGAAGGCGAACGGGTAGTCCACGATGATGGGCTCTCCAGGGCTGATGGGCCGGAATCCCGCACTCTGGCCGATGGCCGGGCTGGTGCCTTCGCCGCCGGTGGGCGAGGCCAGGAAGCTGGGCACGGCGGCGGCAGGCCCCGCCATGAGGTGACCGTAGAACATTTCACTGCCCCAGAGCCGCATGCGGACCGTGCCCTGGTGGCCGAACTTCCGCGCCCGGGCTTCCACCAGACCGGCCAGCTCCACCTCCGGGATGCCCTCGCGGACAAGGTCGCCAATGCCTGCATAGACCTCATCGGCCCGCCTTCCGGCCTCCCGGAGAATCTGGAGCTCATACGCCGACTTGACCATCCGGGTCAGTCGGATCGGATGGGAGACGTCCTGGATGGTGGATCCGTCAAACATGCGCTGGTAGGCCAGGTAGAGGCTGGCCGGCAGCACATCCAGCTCCATCCCCAGGCGGCGGGGCGGGGCGTATCCGTTCTTTTGGATGGTTTCCGGGATCTGCTTCGGGTTTTTGATGGCGACGACGCCCGTGATAGGGGATTCGGCCGCAGCCCGGTCCCGGTCCTTGCGGGCCATCAGCAGCGGGGCGCCCTCCCGGGGAATGTAGAGGTACGCATCCTGCACCGTGCCCGCGTAGTAGTAGAGATCGGCTTTCTGGAGGATCAGGGCGCCGTCGACGCCAAGCTCCTCAAGATGGACCTGCAGGCGGCGGATGCGGTCGTCGACTTCGGCTGCAGGGATCTTTCCGTCTGATGTGAACATGGGCATCCTCGTTGTCTATAGCGGCGGCCGTCAGCAGCGCGCCGGTTGAAGTGGTCCTCGGAAGCCTGGGTCTGGGGGCGGCGCCGCTGCCCAAAAGACGCATCCGGCGGTGATGGGGCGGCAGCCCATGGTTTCCGGCGCTATTCGATGGATATGACGATGCGCTCCTCTGCGGTTTCGATCTCGATCAGCGTGCCTTTGGGCCCCTGTTTGGCAAACAGCTCGCTCAAGTGATTCAAATCGATGCCTTCCCGCTCAAGGGATGCTTTGGCCTTGCTCGGCAGCAGTTTTTCTGAGATATGAAGGGAAGAGAGCGGAATCTTGATACGGGTCTCCGGGTCGTTTTTATTGGGCCGATAAAAACTGATTTGCAACGTCTGCATCATAATCGTCTGCCGCACCCTTTCATTTATCGTCTAAATAACTATTTTATTGGTATTTTAACTATTTGAGCTTATGGTCTATATCATCTTTTCCACCGGCCTGCAAGGGAAGAAGCACCCGGTTTTTTCCCTGGAATCATTCATGATTTCCCGGCAGGGCTACTGGTGCGGCCCCGCTCCGATTCGTCGCCGAGATAATGCTATACGCAGCGAATATGAAATGGTATAATTTATTTTTAGGTCAACCTTCGAGTTTCGTTCATCCGATGGATGGCGTCGTTCTCCGGCCTATGAAACTCGAAGGTTGCGTGAATCCAACGATGGACCGGTCAGCCGGAGCCATCTCCTGCGCCGCTCCAATCCGACTTTGCCGAGGCCCGAAAGGGCAGGAAGAGGTCAAAGATCAGGGTCCGGTTCGCCGGTGCCGGACCGTCCGCCCCCTCGATATCAAACCGACCCAGGTCGATGTCGAACATTCCCTGCATCAAAAGCATCGGCTGCTGATGGACATCCAGGACCGGCTCCACCGCCATGGTCATATGGATGGGCAGCTTCCTGCCCTTGAGGGTGAAGGTCCCCTTCACTTCCGCCAGGGACATCCGGCCATAGGAGATCGGGGCGCCATCTCCTTTCATCTCCGTAACAGTAAAGGACGCCTCGGGATGGTGCGCTGCATCCAGGAAAATGGTTCCCATCAGGACGCTGTCGAGGCTGCCGTCGCCCATGGTGACCGAGCGGGGATCCGCCGTCACCCATCCTTCTGCGCCGTCCAGACGGCGGTCGTCGCGAAGCTGGAACGCCCCCTCATAACCGTTAACCTCGCCGCGGTAATGGTCGAGGGGCGCCTTGAAGTGGAACTGAATCACCGGTGGAGCCTCCGGTCCAGGCGCAGCAAGCCGCCATTGCTGCGGTAGCGGGCCTGCGGCCTGCGCCGCCGACTTTTTTTCGGGGGCTTCCGGCAGGGGGAATCCAACATCCTCCCACGCAGCCGTGCGGACAGCTTGCCCCACCGGATCAAACCCATCGCCGCTCCTCTCATCGGCGATCTGTCGCAGCACTGCCGCTTCCAGTATCTGCGCCGCCTCCTGGAAAAGCCGTTTCCGGTCTTCCCATGGACCGGTCAAAGGCTGCTTTTTCAATTCAAACACCGGGGTTTTGCAGTGAAACTGGGAGTATAGGGCAAGGGAGAGGAAGAGGGTGCCGTCGTCGGCGCGCCATGGATAGAGGTCCATGTAAAAACCGCGGTCCGCGCGGCCCAGCGCGACGCTGGCTTCCCGCCCGAAGCGGGTGAACCCTGCCGACATGGCTTCCCGGGCCGCTCTGGTGAAGGCGTCGTGGTCGTAGCCGGACGGAGGCGTTCCCGTAACGCGGGCGATCTTGACAGGCGCCCAGATCCTGGCCCGCCCGTTTTGCCAGACCAGTATATCCTCCAAAACCAGCGCCGCCGACTCCTGGGGAACATATCTGGAGGTTCGGATGAAATTGCGAATCCGATCAAGATTGGTGTACCGGCCCTGGTAAATGGATCTCCCACGGTGATTTTGGAAAACCATGAGCGGGGTGATGGCGACCTCTTCCGGGGCACGGCGGTCGGCGTCAACCACGGAGACATCCACGTTCATCCCCTGGGCCATCCGTCGGATTTCCGGGAGCATGCTTCCGCGAAAGGATTCATCCACCCGAGAAGATCCCGGTTGGACAAAAACAATCAACTGATCCTCCGCCGCGTCCGCGGCCACCCCTGCAGGCAGCAGCAGCACTGCCATGAAAAACGCTTGAATGGCCGCACCAAACCGATCAGAACGTCGCATTTCAATCCTCCCAACGGATATGATGATCAGACGTCGGAAAGATATGTATATCCACATTGAGTGTCAAATAATGCGGCTCTCTCCCACAATAACAGGGCGTTTCCGATTCTTACATCCTGAAAAAGATTCTGACAATCATACCCACCAGAAGGTAGTGCCTCCAGAGCTCGGATCTGCTGCCCGCTTGGGGAAATCGCTGCACGGCAATGCATCCGATACCATAGGAAACGGCCTTCCTCTGGTCGATGGCGACTCCTCTCCGACTGCCGTCATTTTTTGGCACGCATATTGCTTGTGCTTCCTGTCAGTGGATGGCATCGATCGAAAAAGAAACCGGAAGTGAACCTTGGCAGGTGAGACATGAGGAGGGTTCATGCGTTGCTCGACACGATCGAAACTCGTTTTCAGTTTTCTCGGCGTGGCGCTGCTGGCCGGCACCGTTTCATTCATGGTCGGCTGGAAGCTGCTGTACGGTTCGGTGCTCAACG
>CAJXSB010000388.1 GCA_913060435.1 uncultured Desulfococcus sp. | reverse complement strand
CGCTGGTCCACGGGCACCATGCTGAGGTCGTCCGTGAATCGAACGGCGCCGTCGACATCGGTATATTTATAGATATCGGCGGATGCCGGCGGGGCGGCAACCCCGATCATGAGACAAAACAATACCGGGACGGCGGATCTGAACATTTTCATCGCGATTCTCCTTCACGTTCGTGGGGTCGATAATTGAGGGACCTGAACTGCTTCCAGTATAGCGGGGTTTTGCCGGCGGCTCAAGAATGAAATTGATTTTTTATAAAAAATATTATAGGTGATTTCTGCGGCTGCAGCGATGCACCGCCCGACACCATTCGAAATATAGACGCAACCGGACGCTGACATTCTATGCAACGAAACCTCTTCTTCATCTTGGCCGCCGCCCTGATGCTGGCGGCCTGCCAGACCACCTACACCGGCGTGGACCCTGCGGAGCCCGGCGCCGATCTTTTTGCCAGGGCGGAGCGAAGCTACCGCTCCGGGGCCTACCGCAAGGCCCTGGCCGACTATGACGCCTATCTGGCGCAGCATCCGAGCGGTCTCCGGGCCCCGACGGTGCTCTTCCGGCAGGGGGAGATCCGTCGCATCTGGAAGGATTACCGTGCGGCGCGCGAGCGCTACCAGACCCTGATCGACACCTATGGGGGCAGTGATCTGGCCCCCCGGGCCATGGTCGGGTTTCTGCAGACCATCTTCGAAGAAACGGAATACCGCGAGGTCATCCGGCATGCGGATGCCTTCCTCAGGCGGCCGGGCGGGGTTGACCGGCCCGTGGGCATTTTCGTCGTTCTGGGGGATACCTATATGGCGCTCGATTCACCAGCCAATGCCGTCTACTTCTATGCCCGCGCCAATGCCCTCCTCTCCCCTGCCAAAGACGCCAACCTCGTCCTTCGCATCAAGGCCGCCGTCCAGAAGCTTTCCGTTGGGGAGATTCTCGCCCTCTCCGAGCGGGTGACCGATCCGTCCACCCGGGGCTATCTTCTCTACGCCCTCGGCGGCAAAGAGGCGGAAGAAGGGCGCTACGGTGATGCGGCCCGGACATTCTCCCAGTTCGTGGACGCCTTTCCCAACCATGAACATGTCGACGATGCCCGCCGTCGCCTGATGGCGCTGGATGAGGGTGAAGCGTCGGCACCGTCGGGAGGGAGGGTCATCGGGTGCCTGCTGCCCCTGAGCGGCGCATACGAGCGCTATGGCAAAAAGGCGCTGCGCGCCATCGAGCTGGCACTCGCCCAGGCGGCTCCTGCAGGCGATGTCCGTTTGATGGTCAAGGACAGCGGTTCGGATGAAGGGCGGGCCCGCACGGCCGTTCTGGAAATGGCCCGGGAAGGGGCGGCGGCGGTCATCGGTCCCATTGTCACCGCAGAGGCGGCGGCGGCCGAAGCCCAGGCGGCCAGGGTTCCCATTGTCCTGCTGACCCAGAAACCGGATGTTACCCAGATCGGAGACTATGTCTTCAGAAATTTCATGACACCGCGGATGCAGGCACGTTCTCTGGTCTCCTATGCCGTCCAGATGCATGCAGCACGGGGGTTTGCCATCCTTTATCCCCAGGAGAAGTACGGCACCGTTTTTCATGAAATCTTCCGCAGCGAGGTGGCGGCCCAGGGCGGAATGCTGGTGGCGGCCCAGTCCTATCCTGTCCACCAGTCGGATTTCAGCGGCCCCATCAAGCGTCTGCTCGCCTCCGGCGGCATCGATGCCCTCTTCATTCCCGACGGCCCGGACAACGCAGGCCTGATCATTCCTCAGCTGAAGTACCACGGACTGTCCGACGCGCTGCTGCTGGGCACCAATCTCTGGAATGATGAAAAACTGATCCGCGCCGCCGGCCGGTTCGCCCAGGGCGCCGTCTTTCCGGAAATCTTCTATCCGGAGAGCACCTCCCCCGGCGTTCAGCATTTCGTCCAGGAATACACGGCCTATTACAACGAAGCGCCCGGCTTCATTGATGCACTGGCGTACGATACCACATGGATGGTTGTTGAGTCCTCCCGCATGGCCGGAGGCGGAGGGCGTCCGGCCGTGAGGGATGCCCTGCACCGGCTCGAATTCCTCCAAGGCGCCACAGGCGCCACCACCTTTGATGCCAACGGTGAAGCGATGAAACAACTGGAGCTGCTCACCATCTCGGGCGACCATTTCGAAGGCGTCGGGGCCTGGTAGACACCATTCCTTCCTTCCCCAGCCGGGGCGTTGCCGCCATCCCGGCCGACGGCCTGCGTCCCGCCGGCCACCGGATAGAATCCCTGCCCGAAAAATAATTTAAAGTCTTGACATCCATCGATGGAGTATGGTAACGCATGACTGAGCGCTCGTTCAGATAGTCAGCGGGCATCGGTAGAAAATGTCTTTGGATAATCGAGGGTTACAGAAGAGGGCTGTGGATATGACAGGACAGGGGAGCAAGATCAAAGAGATTCCGACGCAAATCAAGAATCCCGAGCTGGTCAAACGCCGGCGGCGCCAGATCGTGGACGCGGCAGTTCAGCTGTTCATCGAAAAAGGTTTTCACAAGACCACGACGCGGCAGATCGCCAAGGCGGCAGGTTTTTCCATTGGCTCCCTCTACGAATACGTGGCATCCAAAGAAGATGTCCTGTATCTGGTCTGCGACGCCATCCATGCGGAGGTCGAGCGCGGCGTCTTCCAGGCCCTTGAACGAACGACCCGGGGAAGGGAGGCGCTCGCCGAGGTGATCCGCGAGTATTTTCTGGTCTGTCATCGGATGTCCGACCACATCCTTCTCATCTATCAGGAAACCCAGTCTCTGCCGCCCCAGTGGCGAAAAAAAGTGCTTGAAAACGAGATCCGGATCACCGGCATTTTCGTAAAAGTGCTGGCGCGCCTGGTGGAGGCAGGGAATTTTCGCCAGCTGAACGGACGATCGATCGAGCTGGTGGCCCATAATATCTCCGTCCTCGGCCACATGTGGACCTTCCGGAGATGGTTCCTGGCGCGTCATTACAGCATCGACGACTATATCGAATTTCAGACCGATTTCATCCTGGGGATCTCCACCGGCCAGTAGGCTCGAACGAGGCAGACCGGCGGGACCGCCGACGATCAAGGATGAAGGTTTCGCCTCCCCGGCGTTCGGCCGGCAGCAACCCTGCCGATGCGCCGATGCCGGGGACCGTTGACCCGAAACCGAACACTTCATCACAACAAGGAGAGGCATATGAACCAGGAAGTTCATCCCTACAAACCCAAACATCATGTCAGGGTCGTCACCGCGACCTCGCTTTTCGACGGGCATGATGCATCCATCAATATCTTCCGCAGGATTCTGCAAGGGACGGGCGCCGAGGTCATCCACCTGGGCCACAACCGTTCGGTTCAGGAGATCGTGGACGCGGCCGTGGAGGAAGACGTCCAGGGCATCGCCGTTTCAAGCTACCAGGGCGGCCATGTGGAGTTCTTCAAGTACATGATCGACCTGTTAAGGGAGCGGGGCGCCGACCACATCAAGGTCTTCGGCGGCGGCGGCGGCGTCATTGTGCCCGAAGAGATCCGGGATCTGGAAGCCTATGGCGTCACCAAGATCTATTCCCCCGAGGACGGCGCCCGGTGGGGGCTTCAGGGCATCATCAACCATATGGTCGAGAGCATGGACTTCCCGGTCTGCGGCGACACGCTTCCCGACCTCTCGGACCTTGCCCCGGAAAACAAAGGCCTGGTGGCGCGGCTGATCTCGGCCGTTGAAGAGGCCGCCGCTGCGGAGAACGGGCAGCTTGCCCAACTCCGGGAGGAGATCGCCTCGAAGGTCGGCGGCCGGAAGGCCCCCGTGATCGGCATCACCGGCACCGGCGGGGCGGGCAAATCCTCGCTGACCGACGAGCTCATTCTCCGGATCCTTCACGACATCGAAGGGATCCATGTGGCGATCATCAGCTCTGACCCCTCCCGGCGGAAAACCGGAGGGGCACTGCTCGGCGACCGCATCCGGATGAATGCCATTGACAGCCCCCGGGTCTACATGCGATCGGTGGCGACCCGGAAGTCCAATGCCGAAGTGCCCGACTTCCTGGCCGATGCCATCAATGTGGCACGGGCCGCCGGATTCGACCTCATCATCGTGGAGACCGCCGGCATCGGCCAGGGCGACTCCAAGGTCACCGACCTTGTGGATGTTTCGGTTTATGTCATGACCAGCGAGTTCGGCGCCGCCTCGCAGCTGGAGAAGATCGACATGCTCGACTATGCCGACCTGGTGGTGGTCAACAAATTCGAAAAGCGCGGCGGGGAGGACGCGG
>CAJXSB010000387.1 GCA_913060435.1 uncultured Desulfococcus sp. | reverse complement strand
CCGGCAGCCGGTTGTGGAGGTTCTGGTTGCTCCGGGGGCAGATGCAGACGTGGCAGCCCCGCCTGCGGAGGAGGTCAAATGTCGGTCTGCGGGTGCGGAGGAGGTGGACGGCCAGGGTCCCTGGGTCCAGAAGCCCGAGGCGGTCCGCATAGGTTACCGGCCCATCCGCGGGAAGCGGCCATCCGGAGAAGTCGATGCCCCGGGTCGCCAGGAAATCGGCCCAAGCCCCCTGGCCTGTCTCGAGGAAGGCGGCTTCGTCGTCCGATTCATCCAGGTGGATCGAGAAGGGACGGCGGCGTCCGTTGGCCTGGCTCTTGAGGCGCACCAGCCATGCCGGATCGGTCGTGTGGGGGGCGTGTCCGGCCACGGCGGCGGTCAACAGCGGTGGCGCATCGGGCTGCTCGGGCAGGGGGGCGTCATCCGGGCTGCCCAGGAATTCCTGGAACCAGACCCCTGACAGGCCCGAGTCCCGGAGCAGTTTCCAGGTGATGCCGAGGGTCGACACCTCACCCACCACGCCGCATCCCCCGGCCGCAAGGGCGGCGATACCGGCTTCGGCGCCGCGGGCGAGGGCCTCGCTGTCGAGGGCCGCGCGCGTCTCGATGAGGCACCGTACCCATTCCCGGAACCCCCGGTCCAGGGGCAGGCGGCCGGCCAGAGCGGAGAGCTCGAGGTGGGTGTGGGCGTTGACCAGGGGCGGCAGGAGGGCGCCGGGGCCGTGGTCCGTGACCGGGAGATCCTTGGGGAATCCCCGGCCTTCGCCGATGCTGGTGATCCGGCCCCCGGCCACGGCGACATAGCCGTCCCGGAGGATCCGGTCGGGCGCGGCCACCACCCACCCGGCCCGGTGGACCGCCCCCGCTGCTGCGGGCTGGCGCGCCTCGAGGGTCATGCCTCGACCTTCAGGTGATGGTAGAAGCAGTCCCGCTGGACCGCCCGGTATCCCGCCGTCTGGATCAGGCGGACCATCTCGGACCGGGGGAGCCGGAACGAGACCCCGGCCGCCGCCACCACGTTCTCCTCGATCATGGTGCTCCCCAGGTCGTTGGCGCCGAAGGCGAGGGCGACCTGGGCGATCTTGGCCCCCTGGGTGACCCAGGATGCCTGGATGTTGGGGATGTTGTCGAGGTAGAGCCGGGAGAGGGCCAGCACCTTGAGGTACTCGGCCGAGGTCGCGGGGGCGACGTTGATCTCCGTATTGGCCGGCTGGAAGGTCCATGGGATGAAGGCCGTGAAGCCGCCGGTCCGGTCCTGGAGACGCCGGATTTCGTCCATGTGCTGAATGATATGCCGCGGAGACTCCAGGTGGCCGAACATCATGGTCGCCGTGGTCCGGAGGCCGAGCTGGTGGGCGGTCTCCATCACCTGGAGCCAGGTTCCGGATGAGCACTTGTGGGGGGATGCCTGCTCCCGGACCTCGTCCACGAGGATCTCCGCGCCCCCGCCGGGAATGGAGTCGAGTCCGGCTTCCATCAGCACCTTCAGGGTCTCCTCGATGGAGCGGTCGGACGCTTTCGCGATAAAGGCGATCTCGGGAGGGGAAAACCCGTGGACGTGGATATCGAACTCCCGGTGGATGGACCGGAGCAGGTCGCAGTAGTCGTCGATGTCGAGGTCCGGATTCATGCCTCCCTGGAGGAGGATCTGGGTGCCCCCCAGGTCGACGGTCTCCTGGATCTTTTCCCGGAGGGCCTCCTGGGTGATCACATAGCCCTCGGGGTGGCCCGGCGGCCGGTAGAAGGCGCAGAACCGGCACCCCGAGACGCAGATATTGGTGTAGTTGATGTTGCGGTCGACCACGAAAGTGACCAGCGGCTCGGGGTGGCGCGCCAGCCGCGCCCGGTGGGCCAGGTGCCCCAGGGTCAGCAGGTCGCCCGCATCCAGGAGGACCCGGGCCTCCTCCGCGCTGAGGCGCTCTCCCGCACGGGTTTTTTGGACGGCGCCGGCAAGGTCTGTCATGCCGTGCCTCCGCTTTCAGGGGCGCTTTCGACCGGCCGGTAGAAGGAATCCCGTTCGACCGGGGTGAACCCGGCGGCGGAGATGAGCCGCTCCATTGCCTCCCGGGGCAGCCCCTTGGGGGAGGTGGCGCCGGCCATGTGGGTGATCTTCTCTTCGACGATGGTGCCGTCCAGGTCGTCGGCGCCGAAGGAGAGGGCGACCTGGGCGAGCTTTTCCCCGATCATGACCCAGTATGCCTTGATGTGGTCGAAATTGTCGAGCATGAGGCGGGCCACCGCGACGGTTTTGAGGTCGTCGACGCCGGTGGTGGCGGGCAGATCGCTCAACTCGGTGTTTTCGGCGTGGAAGGCCAGGGGGATGAAGGCGGAGAATCCGCCGGTCCGGTCCTGAAGCTCCCGCAGGCGGATGAAGTGACGCACCCGCTCCTCGATGGTTTCGATGTGGCCATAAAGCAGGGTTGCGTTGGCGGTCAGGTCCGCCCGGTGAATGGCCGCCATGACTTCGAGCCAGCGTTCGCTGTTGATTTTTTTGGGAAAAAGCGCCTGCCAGACCCGGTCGTTGAGAACCTCGGCGCCCCCGCCGGGGATCATGCCGAGGCCGGCGGACTTGAGCGCTGCCAGGGTCCGGTCCAGGCCGAGGCCGGAGAGTTCGGCGAGGTGGTCGATCTCGACGGCCGTAAACGCCTTGATGACGGCGCCGGGTCGGATCTCGCGGACCGCCGTCAGCAGATCCAGATAATAGGAAAAGGGGAGGGCGGGATTGACGCCGCCGACCATGTGGATCTCCCGGATGGGCTCGTCGATGCGGGCCAGAAGCCTTCGGCGCACCTCCGCCGGGTCGTAGGTGTAGGCGCCCTTTTCCGCCTTGTCCCGGGCAAAGGCGCAGAACCGGCAGCGATTCCGGCAGACGTTGGTATAATTGATGTGCTGGTTGTAGACATAAAAGGCCTGCCGGCCGTGCCGCCGCCGGCGGACCCGGTCGGCCAGGCGCCCCACCCCGATCAGGTCCGGGCTGCGGTAGAGGGCCATGCCGTCGTCGAGGTCGAGCCGTTGGCCGGCGTCGATCTTTTTCAGGATGGGGGCCAGCGAGGGATCTAAAAGGTCATTCTCCATTGCGTCTCCTTGAACGCATGATCGGCGCTTCGTTCAAAAAATGACCATGCGGTCACATTCATAGAACAAAAGGGAATTTCCTGGCAAGTCTTTTTTCGACGGCCGCCGGCCCCGCTGCAGTGCTCAACGGATGAAGACCAGGGTGAGGGCCGGCAGGTAGGTGATGATCAAGACGGCGGCGAGGAGGACGGCCATGAAGGGCAGGGCCGCCCGGTAGAGCACCGTTATCGGCTCCTTGAACCGGTAGCTGGCGATGAAGAGATTCATGCCCACGGGCGGGGTGAAGTAGCCGATCTGCATGTTGGCGAGGAAGATGATGCCCAGGTGGACCGGATCGATGCCGTAGCTGACGGCAACGGGGAGGATCAGGGGCACCATGATGATGATGGCCGAAAAGATGTCCAGGAGCATGCCCAGGACCAGCAGCAGCACGTTGAGGAGCACCAGGAAGACCGTGGGGCTGTTGACGCGGGCCTGGATCACCTCGAAGAGGCGGGCCGGGACCTCGGCGTCGATCAGGAAATTGGTGAAGGCGAGGGAGACCCCGAGGATCAGGAGGATGCCGCCGACCATTACCATCGACTCCCGCATGATTCCGGGAAGGGCCGAGAATCGGATCTCCCGGTAAACGAGGACCTCGACCACGAGCACGTAGAGCGCGGTCACGGCGGCAGCCTCCGAGACGGCGAAATATCCCGAATAGATGCCGCCCAGCACGAAGAGGGGGAGGGGCGCCTCCCAGGCCGCCTCCCGCAGGGCGGCCCAGGCTTCCCGGCCCGAGAAGGGCGTGGTGGGCGGCGGGGCTTTCCGGTGGACCCACATGCTGTAGAGGGAGAGGAGGACCACCATCAGAATGGCCGGGAGCATCCCGGCCAGGAAGAGGTCTTCAAAGGTGACCGTCCGGCCGACGTCCAGCTGCTGGGCCACGATGCCGTAGAGAATCAGCGGGAGGGACGGGGGCAGCAGGAGGCCCAGGCTGCCGGAGGAGGTGACCAGGCCCATGCTGAATCTTTCGCTGTAGCCGGCTTCGCCGAGGGCGGGCATCAGGAGGGCCCCCAGGGCCACGATGGTCACGCCCGATGCGCCGGTAAAGGCGGTGAAGAGAGCACAGGCCACGAAGGCGACGATGGCGAGCCCGCCGGGCATCCATCCGATGAAGGCCCGGGTCAGGCGGACCAGTCGATGGGAGGTGTTG
>CAJXSB010000386.1 GCA_913060435.1 uncultured Desulfococcus sp. | reverse complement strand
CGGACCAGCGCTTCAGCGCCGGGGTTGGGCTCCGAGTCCTCGGCCGCCGCCATCTCCATCTCCGCCAGCATGCGGTGTGCGCGCACCCGGTCCCCGGGATCGTCCATCGCCTCGATGTGCTCCAGCACCGGCTTGTCCGGAGGGCAGCCCAGCGACTGCTTGATCTGGCCGAAATCGAGGGCGCCCGGGTGGGTCAGCGTCCCGTCAAAATCAAATAATACTGCTTTTACAATGCTATTTTTCATCTCTCGTCATCACTTCCGCTGCGGTTCCCGAAGGTCCTCCCCGAAGCCGCGGCGCCGCCGGTCCGGGCCTCGCAGAAAGGCCACCAGGATACCGATCCCGCCGATGGCCACCCCGGCTGCCATGGCGCACCGGAAGGCATCCATATAAATGGATTCGAGGTCGGGGGTATAGACCGTAAAAGGGCGACCTCCGTTCAGGGAATAGAATACACTATTGAAGATGGTCCCGGCCAGGGCGATTCCCATCACCATGCCCAGGTTCCGGACCGTGGCGACCGTGCCGGCGGCCACCCCCATGAATTTCCGGGGAACCGCCGTCATGGCCGCCGCATTGTTGGGGGCGATAAAGATGGCCACGCCAATGCCGCTCACGGCCAGGCGCCAGGCGATCTGGAGCTTCGAGAAATCGGGCGTCATCCGGGACAGCAGGACAAACGCCGCCGTCAGGACCGCCATGCCCAGGGTGCAGAGCCATCGGGACCCCAGCCGGTCCGACAAGATGCCGGAGAACGGTGCGATCAGGAAGAGGAAGGCAAAGGGCGTCACCATGAGGATGCCGGTCTCCCGCGCGGAAAATCCGCAGGGATGTGTCAGGAAGAAGGGCATCAGGAACATGATGGTAAAGAGCCCCGCAAAAAGAATCATCCCTGCCAGGACCGGCAGGGTGAAGAGCCGGATGCCCAGGAGCGACGGCGATATCAGCGGATGGGCGGAACGTCCCTCCTGCCGGATGAACCCCAGGAGCGCCGCCAGGCCCAGGCCTGTCAGGGAGAGAAACGGCACGCTGGTATACCCCCAGTCATGTGCATGGGTGATGGCGGCCAGCATCGCCCCTGTCCAGACGGCCATCAAGAGCGCCCCCCAGCCGTCAAAAGCCTCGCGCCGCACCACGTCGCCCCGGCCGCGCTTCAGCAGCCGGTCGGCAAGCAGGGCGGTCGCCGCGCCGATGGGGATGTTGATCCAGAAAATATAGCGCCAGGATGCGATGTGGAGAATCCATCCGCCCAGGGCCGGGCCCATGGTCAGGCCCGCCGCCACCACCGCCCCGAGGGTCCCCAGGGCACGGCCCCGCTCGGATTCCGGAAAGGCTTCGGCGACGATCGCCTGGGTGCAGGACATCACCATGGCCGCCCCCACCCCCTGAAAGGCCCGGGCGGCGATCAGCCAGAGCGCGTTGCCGGCCATGGCGCAGCAGAGGGAGCCTGCGGAGAATATCCCCAGCCCCCGGGTATAGACCCACCGGCGTCCCCGGATGTCGCTCAACCGCCCGAAGCTGAGCAGCAGGGAGGAGACGGTGAGGAGATAGATCATCATCACCCATTCCACCGTCGACATTGGCACCGCCAGATCCCGCATGATCGTCGGCAGCGCGATATTGACGATGCTGCCGTCGAGGGTGGACATGAAGACCCCCACGGCAACCACCGCGAACACCGCCCATTTGTTCCGCCCATGCGGCCCGGCGGGCCTCCGGCGGAGCTGACCCCTTTCGGCCATGCGGTTTCTGGCACCCATCTGCAGCCTTTCTCTCCAAAGATAAAACCGCTGCAATATAGAGGATCTATCGACAAAGATCAACGTTCTTTCCTGGAAGTCGATATTGACTTATGGCCCGGATTCTGATCAAACGATGCTGATCCAGCGATTCGGATCCAACTGGCGGGCGCTTCCGGAATCTCAAGGAATGCGCCCCTTCCCGCAACCATGAAAGGCGACCCATGATCGACATCCAGATGGACGAAGAACAGAAACAGTTCCTGCTCGCACTATACGACGGCCTCGACGGCAATACATCGAAACAGATGTCCATGTACGATGTCGGCACCGCCCTGGGATTTGACAAGCCCGATGCCCTCAAAATCGCCGAGGCGCTCATGGGAATGGACGCCGTGGAGGTGCGGACCCTCTCCGGCGGCATCGGCCTGACCGAGGCCGGGGTCGAGGCGGCCCGGGGGGCCGGGGCCGGCGGCGGGGACGAATCCCCGCGCCTGGGCGACGCGCCGGTGGTCGGAGACGAGGCCCGGGAGGGTGTCGAAGCGGTCGCCACCGCCCTCAAGGTCGACGCCGGCGGCCTGGGGCTCCCGTTTGACGCCTTGACCGCGCTGGTCGCCGACCTCAGAACCATCGATGCCCAGCTCTGCTCCACCCAGCCCAAGACCGCCATCCTCCGGGAATGCTTTATCTCCATCCGGGAGACGCTGGCAGCGGTGCCGGCAAAGGAGCATGTGGCCCGGATCGACCGCCTGATCGCCTGAAGGCCGCCGGACCGAACGCCCGGCCAGTCGGCGGGAACCCGGCGGCATCGACTCGACCTTCAGCGCCCAAAGAAAGCAAAACCATGGATTTTATCGACCTGAAAGCCCAGCAGCAACGGATCCGCCCCCGGATCGAGGCCAACATCCAGGCGGTCCTCGACCACGGCCAGTACGTCATGGGCCCGGAAATTTTCGAGCTGGAGCGCCGCCTGGCCGAATACTGCGGGGTCCGGCACGCCGTCTCCTGCGCATCGGGAACCGACGCCCTCATCCTCTCGCTCATGGCATACGGCGTCGGGCCGGGGGACGCGGTTTTCACGACGCCCTTCACCTTCGTCGCTACGGCCGAAGCCGTAAGGCTCCTGGGGGCGACCCCGGTCTTCGTGGACATCGATCCAGCCACCTTCAATATGGCGCCCGAGGCCCTCGAAACAGCGGTCTCGGCCGTTGCCGCATGCAGCGGGGACCTCACGCCCCGGGGCATCCTTCCCGTCGACCTTTTCGGCCTGCCCGCAGACTACGCCCCCATCCAGGCCGTGGCCCGAAAATATGGACTTTTCATCCTCGAGGATGCGGCCCAGTCCTTCGGCGCCGAATACCACGGCCGAAAAGCCGGTGCGCTGGGGGAGATCGCCGCCACGTCGTTTTTCCCGGCCAAACCCCTGGGCGCCTACGGCGACGGCGGGATGTGCTTCACGGATGACGACGGCCTGGCCGAAGCCCTCCGCTCCCTCCGCATCCACGGCATGGGCGCGGACAAGTACGACAATGTCCGCATCGGCATCAACGGCCGCATGGATACGATCCAGGCCGCCATCCTCCTGGCGAAATTCGAGATTTTCCCAGAAGAGCTTGAGCGCCGCCAGAAAGTGGCGGCACGATACGCCCGGGGACTCACCGGCGTCACGGTGCCAACCGTTCCGGAGGGATCTCTCTCCGCCTGGGCCCCGTACTCCGTCCTCGCAGCGGACTCGAACCACCGGACCATGCTCCAGGCCCGGCTGAAAGAAGCAGGCATCCCGACCGCCGTCTACTACCCGATCCCCCTGCACCTCCAGACCGCCTACAAAAGCCATGACTGCGCCCCGGGGGATTTCCCGGTGACCGAAGACGCCGCAGCGCGCATCTTCAGCCTGCCCATGCATCCCTACCTGCCGCCCGAAGACCAGGAAAGGATCATGCAGATCATCGTCGGCAGCCCTGCGAAGGAATGATGGCGGGTCTGCATCCAGGGACATTGCGATTCTGGTTCGACTTTTGCATATATTCCTGGAAGACCAGGAGCCGGATGCCAGGAGAAGGACGCATGGCTGCGTCTCTAAGTGCGGGAAGGATATCTATTAAATATTTACAATCATTAACAAAAATTGCCTTGACAGATGCCAGGAAACGGGGCCTCACCAGGCGGTGCTGATCGCGGTCCACCGGACAATCCTGGGTCGACATGTCCAAAAAATGGAACTGCAGGCAAAGGGAAAAGGAGGTTCATAACGCCCTTCCCATTGCCAAAGGCAGGCTTAGGACCGGAGTAGAATCCTGCTCCTCCAATGCCACAACATAACCGAATGCGAGAAATGCCATGGAAAAAGAAACCTCTTCGAATGTGATGCCCGAAACCGCGGCGCCGGCCGTCTCCATCTCCCCTGACGGGGAGCATTTTCCGCTGCCACAAGCGGAGGATTATACCCGGGAGTTCAGCCGTCTCAAAACGATGGCCAATGAGCAGCGCCTCAAGGGACGAAAAATTGTCGTCGTCATGGGCGTCGGCTT
>CAJXSB010000385.1 GCA_913060435.1 uncultured Desulfococcus sp. | reverse complement strand
AAGGCTTCGTGGTGCTTGGCGACTATGCCGAAGGAGCCCTGCTCCTGGAGGAGGAAGTCGACCGGGAGCGAAAGGTGGTCCTGGCGGAAATGCGGACCCGGAACACGGCGGACTTCCGCACCTTTGTGGCGGCGCTGAAGTTCGAGCTCCCCAACGACCGCATCAGCCGCCGACTGCCCATCGGCCTGAAGGAGACCCTCCTCGCGGCAGACCAGGCCCTGCTCAAGGAATTCTATGACACCTGGTACCGGCCGGAGCGGATGATCCTCGTCATGGTCGGCGACTTCGACACCGATGCCGCACAGCCCATGATCCGGGAGGCCTTCGGCGGGATGGCACCCAGGGCACCGGCCCGACCGGTGCCGGACATGGGCGAGGTCGACCATCAGGGCATCCGCCCCTTTTATCACCATGAGCAGGAATCCGGGAGCACCGACGTCACCCTCCAGGTCATCCGGAACATTCCCGTCACCCCCGATGCCTTCGAAAAGCAGCGGCGCGAGCTGATCCTGGACATCGCCAATCAGATCGTCCAGAACCGGCTCGACCGGAAGATGCGGCAGCCGGATGCACCCTTTACCCGTGCCTCGGCAGCCTCGGACATCTACCCGCCCCACGTCGAATACACCTACCTCACCGCCCAGACCCGGCCGGAAGACTGGGAGGAGGCCCTCGCAGCGCTCGACCGCACCCTGCGCCAGGCCCTCGAATTTCCATTTACGGACGCGGAGCTCGACCGGGTGAAAAAAGACTACCTCGCAGCACTGGACAAAGCGGTCAAGAACGCCCCGACACGCCAGAGCAAGATGCTGGCCCGCCGGATCATGGGCAGCCTCGAGATGGGCCGCGTCTTCCAGTCGCCGGCGCAGCGGAAGCGCCTCTTTGCACCGGCCATTCAAGGTCTGGGGGCGGCCGAGGTCCACCAGGTCTTCCGGGAAGCCTGGTCCCCGGACCACCGGCTCGTCATGGTGAGCGGCAACGCCCGGCTTCCCGAAGCTCCCGAGGCTGCGGTCCTGGCCGCCTATGAACGCAGCATCCAGACGGCGGTTTCGGCGCCGGAAGCCGCCCGCGCCGCGGCCTTCCCCTACCTCGACCCGCCGGAGGGCACCCCCCGGGTCCTCCGCCGGGAAGAAATTGCCGATCTTGGGATTGTCCAGGTCGACTTTGCCAACGGACTCCGCCTCAACCTGAAGCCGACGGACTTCAAGGCCAACGAAGTCATCGCCGCCCTGACCTTCGGGGAGGGCCGCTCATCTGAACCGGTGGACAAGCCCGGCCTTGGGCGGCTGAGCGAGGATGTTCTCAACGAGAGCGGCCTGGGCGCCATGGACCGGGACGCCCTGGATCAGGCCCTGGCCGGCAAAAGCACCGCCGTCCGGTTCGACGTCTCGGGAGAATCCTTCTCCTTCCAGGCCAAGAGCATCACCGATGAAATGGCGCTCCTGTTCCAGCTCCTCCACGCCCGCCTCGTCGATCCGGGCTTCCGGGAAGCGGCCTTTTTGCTCTCCAGGTCACGCCTCCGACAGACCTATGAAGAGCTCTCCCAGACCATCGAGGGCGCCATGCCCCTCTCGGGGAGGCGGTTTCTGGCCGGGGGCGACTCCCGTTTCGGCTTCCCCCCGTACAATGACCTCTCCCGGCTGACGCTGGATGACGTGTCGGCGTGGATGAAGCCGGTTCTCGACAGCGCGCCCCTCGAGCTTTCTGTCGTGGGCGACTTCGACGTTGACACGGCCGTGACCCTTGCCGCCACCTATTTCGGCGGCCTCCCGAAGCGGACAGCCGCGCCGGAAAACGGCCGGAGCGACCGGATCGCCTTCCCACGGGGAAAGACCCTCGAGGTGCCGGTTCAGACCCGGGCCGACAAGGGCGTGGTCCAGGTCTCCTACCCCACCGACGACATCTGGGACATTGGAAAGACCCGGCGGCTGTCGGTCCTCTCCACCGTGTTCTCGGACCGGATGCGGGAGATCATCCGTGAAAGGCTGGGCGCCTCCTATTCCCAGGACGCCTACAACTCGGCCAGCCGGGCCTACCCCGGCTACGGCGTCATGTCGGCGGTCATCCGCATCAACCCCGACGACACAGAGAGCGTGATCCGGGAGGTCAAACGGATCGCCCGGGGGATCGTCCAGGACGGCATCACCGCCGATGAACTCGAGCGTGCCCTGGACCCGACCCTGACCAGCATCAAGGACATGCAGCAAAAGAACCGCTACTGGCTGCATACGGTCCTTTCCGGGTCGCGGGAGCACCCCGAACAGCTCGACTGGAGCCGCACCATCGCCCGGGACTACGGCTCCATCACCGAAGCCGAGCTGCAGCGCCTGGCCCGGCGCTATCTTGACAACGACGCGGCGGCGGTCATCATCATCCGGCCCGCCGTCGGCGTGGCCGACCGTCCGGCCGCGCACCCAGCGGGATAGCCGTGCGCCGCTTCCAGATCGACCCCGATCTCATCGATGCCGTCCGGGGCAGCGCCGACGGGGAGGCGCTTCATGACTCTGCGCGCCCCGATGCCGGGGGATCCGAAGGCGCCGGGCGGGACAGGCCCCTCGTCCCCCTCTCGCCCGGCGACGCCAACCACGTCCGGAACGTCCTCCGCCTCCAGCCGGGGGACCCGGTCCGGCTCTTCGACGGCAGGGGCGTCGAATACGACGCCCGGATCGCTAGGATCGACGGAGGCGGGGTCCTGGCCGTGGTCATCGGCGCGACGCGCCCGGAGACGGAGTCGCCGACGGCCATCACCATTGCCCAGGGTTTCCTCAAAGACAAGAAGATGGACACCCTTGTCCGCCAGCTCACTGAGCTGGGGGTTTCCCGGTGGATCCCCTATTTTGCCGATCGCTCGGTGGCCCGTCCCGACCCCAAGCGGCTCCGGGCCCGGCGGGAGCGCTGGCAGAAGATCGCGGCGGAATCCCTCAAGCAGTGCCGCCGCAGCCGCATACCGGACATCTCCGGGGTGCAGTCTTTTGACGAGATGCTCCACGCCGCGGCAGACGCCGATCTCCGGATCCTCTTCTGGGAAAAGGCGCCCGAGACGTCGCCGACCCTCTTTTCACTGGCGGCAAAAAAGCCCTACGGGTCGGTCTTTGCCGTCCTGGGCCCCGAGGGCGGCCTCACCGACGCTGAAGTGGACGCCGCAGCGGCCGCCGGCTTTCTGACGGCGGCACTCGGCCCCCGCATCCTGAGGGCCGAAACCGCCGCGGTGGCCGCCTGCGCCCTGCTCCAGTATTTTTTGGGCGACCTCGGAAAAAACCCTTGACATCCACATGCATTTCTAATAATCATTGCTTCGTTTTTGGCGCGCCGAGGTAGCTCAGTCGGTAGAGCAGGGGACTGAAAATCCCCGTGTCGGCAGTTCGATTCTGTCCCTCGGCATCTTAGATATCAAAGGGTTACGCTTTATGGCGTACCCCTTTTTTATTTTCTGCTACCATTTTGCTACCATTTTCCTGAAAAACGGTTTCTTCAAGTTTACAGGCAGCTTCCTGATTAACAGGTTTCATAAGATGAGCATAGGTTGTCAGTGTTACTATCGGGCTAGCGTGTCCCAACTGGCTTTGAATGTACTTTATATTTTCCCCCTGTTCTATCAAAAGGCTTGCATATGTATGTCTCAGATCGTGAAATCTCATTTTGGGAATACCGGCTTCCTTCAGAGCCGGATAAAAGTGCCTTCGCAGCATGTTTCCGTGATTCATAGGTTTTCCAGCGTTGTTGGGAAAGATTAGGTCCATCTCGTTTGGAATACAGGCAGCATGCCACTTTTTAAGCTGTGCTATCATAGATGGCCCCAAGTCAATTTTGCGGTTTGATGTTTTTGATTTCGGCCTGTACCACGCGCCCTCATTGTATGTCCTCTGTATATGAAGCTGACTGTTGAACCAGTCCAGATCACTCCATTTCAGCCCAAGAAGCTCTCCCTGTCTGGCTCCGCTCATGATTGCCAACATAAACAAAGTCCGGTATTTTTCATTTTTAGCAGCGTCTATAAAAGCATTGATTTCTGATGTGTTGAAAATGCGTATAGATATTTTTTCCACATCCCCCTGCCCTCGTGGACGTTCCGCATCTCGCACTGGATTATGGTCGATGTAGTTGTGCCGAACAGCATAGTTCATTATCTGATTAAATGTCGTAATGAGTTTTCTCAGGGTTGTTAGGTTCATTTCCGCATTTTGGCGTGCGGCAATGTATTTTTCAACCCGCGCTGTATTGATCCGATTAATTCTTAGATCAAGGAGTTCATCAAAATGATGTCTATAGTACCCTTCATATTTTCGCCATGTGGAATCCCT
>CAJXSB010000384.1 GCA_913060435.1 uncultured Desulfococcus sp. | reverse complement strand
GAGAAAGGCATCGCCGATATCGGGCGCCTGCCCTTTTCCATCCGGATCCTGGTGGAGAACCTGCTCAGAAAGCTGGATGGCCGGGTGGTCCTGGAGGAGGACCTCCGCCATATCGCCAAATGGCAGAAGACCTATGACGCACCCGTGGAGATTCCCTATCATCCGGCGCGCGTTCTGATGCAGGACTTTACGGGTGTTCCCGCTGTGGTGGATCTGGCGGCCATGCGGGATGCCGTGAAAAAGCTGGGGGGTGATCCCGGCAAAATCAATCCCCTGATCCCGGTGGAGCTGATCGTCGACCACTCGGTTCAGGTGGATTACTATGGCACCGCCGACGCCTACAAAAAGAATGTGGGCAAGGAATACGAGCGGAACGGTGAACGATACGCACTGCTGAAATGGGCCCAGAAAAGCTTTGATAATTTCAAGGTCGTCCCTCCCAATTCAGGGATCTGCCACCAGGTCAACCTCGAGCACCTGGGCCGGGTGATCATCACCGAGCCGGGGGAGGGCGGCACCATCGCATTCCCCGACACCCTGGTGGGCACCGACTCCCATACCACCATGATCAACGGCATCGGGGTCATGGGGTGGGGCGTCGGCGGCATCGAGGCCGAGGCGGTCATGCTGGGGCAGCCCTATTTCATGGCAATTCCCGAGGTCATCGGCGTCCGGATGACCGGCGAACTCCGGCCGGGGGTCACCGCCACAGACATGGTGCTGACCGTTACTCAGATGCTCCGGGAGTACAAGGTCGTCGAAAAATTCGTCGAATTCTTCGGCCCGGGGATGAAGGGATTGACCGTCCCCGACCGCGCCACCATCGCCAACATGTCTCCGGAATACGGGGCCACCATGGGATTCTTCCCCGTTGACGAAAAAACCATCGACTACCTCCGGATGACCAATCGAGGGGACCGGGCGGCAGCGGTGGAAGCCTGCGCCAAGGCCCTCGGGCTTTTTTATGCGGGGGATGAAGCCCCGGAATATACGGCGGTACTGGACCTGGACCTGTCGACGGTGGTGCCGTCCCTTGCCGGCCCTTCACGGCCGCAGGACCGGATCGTATTGAGCGATCTGGAAAACCATTTCGACCATCTCCTCAAATGTGAGCACGAACGGAATGCGGATATCAGCAACATCTCCAATTTCCTGGACGAATCCGGATCGGTCACCACACGGGAGCCCTTCTGCGAGCCCAGCGGACGGCGAAGGTTCACCATCAACATGAATGGAAAAGAGGTGAGCGTTGGTGACGGCAGCGTCGTCATCGCCGCTATCACGTCGTGCACCAACACCTCCAATCCCTTCGTCCTCCTGGGCGCAGGGCTCCTGGCGAAAAATGCCGTGGCACGCGGCCTCCGGGTGCCGCCCCATGTCAAGACCTCGCTGGTTCCCGGCTCCAAGGTGGTTGTCGACTATCTTGAGGACGCCGGCCTGATGCCCTATTTCCAGGCCCTCGGGTTTCATCTGGCCGGATTCGGCTGCACCACCTGCATCGGCAACAGCGGCCCGCTCCATCCCCAGATCGAGCGGCTGATCCAGGACCAGGACCTGACGGTGGCGTCGGTGCTTTCCGGGAACCGCAATTTCGAGGCGCGCATCCACCAGTTGATCAAGGGCAACTTCCTGGCGTCGCCCATGCTGGTGGTCGCCTTTGCCCTCGCCGGCCGGATCGACGTCAACCTGATCCGTCGCCCCCTGGGTCTCGACCCCAACGGCGACCCGGTGTATCTGGAGGACATCTGGCCGCGCCGGAGCGAGATTCGGTCCCTTATCCAGGCCCATGTCAAGGAGGAGTTCTTCCGGGACGAATATGCCAGGATCTATGACGGGGATGAGTTCTGGGCGGCCCTCGAGGCGCCGGAGAGCACCACCTTCCAATGGGAGGAGTCCTCTACCTATATCAAAAATCCGCCTTATTTTGCGGCGATGGACCTGGAGGTCACCCCCCCGGGGGACATCGAAGGGGCGCGTCCCCTGCTGCTTCTTGGCGATTCGGTCACGACCGACCATATCTCTCCCGCCGGCGCGATCCCCGAGGCCTACCCCGCAGGCCGGTATCTCGTCGACAAGGGCGTCCCCGTGAAGGAATTCAATTCATACGGATCTCGCCGGGGCAACCACGAGGTGATGATGCGGGGAACCTTCGGAAACATTCGGATCAAGAACCAGCTGGTGGCGCCCAAGGAGGGGAGCTACACCCGGCGGTTTCCCGAAGACGAGGAGGTCTTCATCTACGATGCCGCCATGCGGTACCGGGAGGACGGGGTGCCCCTGGTGGTGATGGGCGGCAAGGAATACGGCACGGGCTCTTCCCGCGACTGGGCCGCCAAGGGGACCATTCTGCTGGGGGTCAGGGCCGTCATCGCCGAATCCTTCGAGCGCATCCACCGGAGCAACCTGGTGGGCATGGGGGTCATGCCGCTGGTATTCAAGGAGGGGGAGGGCTGGGAAGCCCTCGGCCTCGACGGGTCGGAAACTTACTCCATCACCGGGCTTACAGACATGGCGCCGAGGAGCACCCTCACGGTGAATGCCGTCAAGGCCGACGGCACAGCAACGGCGTTCGAGGTCGAATCCAAGCTTAATACGGAGATCGAGGTGGAATATTATAAGAACGGCGGCATCCTGCCCTATGTTCTGAGAAAACTCGTGGCATCCTAGCCGAATTCGGCCGGGGCGGACGCATCCCCGCCGCCCCGGCCTTTTCCCAATTCGCCGTAAAGGACGGACGCCCGAAGCCTAAAAAAATCGACCGTCGTTGTCAGGAAAGCCGGCGACCTCAGACCAAAGTACAGCATTTGGATCTTCATTATCAATCGAGTGAGGTGAGCCATGAACGTATATAGGATCGTGGCGGTATTCATCGTGCTGCTGTCGGCGTCTTCCGGCGAGGCCTTCGACCTTCGTCACAGCCAGTGGCAGGCGCTGGTGGAAAAGCATGTCGTATGGATCGACGAGGGTGGGGGCAGCCAGGTGGACTATGCAGGATTTCAGGAGGACCGAGGGCAGCTGAAGGCCTACCTGGACGGGCTGTCGGCCGTACCGCGGAAGGTCTTTGACGGGTGGTCCAAAACCGACCAGCTGGCGTTTCTGATCAACGCCTACAACGCCTTCACCGTCGAGTTGATCCTGACGCGATATCCGGATCTGGAATCGATCCGGGACCTGAGGTCGCTGTTTAGAAGCCCATGGAAGAAGAAATTCTTCCGCCTCCTGGGCGATGAACGGCACCTGGACTGGGTCGAGCACGACATGATCCGGGCGCCGGGGGTATATGACGATCCCCGGATCCACATGGCCGTCAACTGCGCATCCATCGGATGCCCGGCCCTCCGCGACGAAGCGTTTGTCGGGGACCGCATCGACGACCAGCTCGAGGACGGCGTCCGTCGATTTTTGAGAGACCGGTCGCGCAACCGCTACGATCCCCGAAGCGAAACGCTCGAGGTGTCGAAGATCTTCGACTGGTACGGAGGCGACTTCAACCAGGGACACCAGGGATACGACTCCCTCGAGGACTTTTTCGCCGAGTACGCAGTGCTTCTCACCGACACGCCCGAGGATGCGGAGAAGGTCCGCTCGGGGTCGGTGGAGATCCGGCATCTGCCCTATGACTGGGACCTCAACGACCTCCGACGCTGACGGGCGCGGGCCGCCGCCGGCCGTTCCCATGAAAATAAAGGTTGCATATCCAGGTCAATTTGCGTAAACGTGGAGCCGGTCGTTCCGGGAATTGATAAAAAGAAATATTTCTGTATAATCGGAGAGATATCGATGCACTACGAACATCCCGACCGGGTGATCCGACCGCCGAGCGAGGCCTACAGCATCCTGCTGCAGACCACCGTCGGCTGCTCCCACAACAAATGCACCTTCTGCGGCGCCTACAAGGGGCTGCGTTTCCAGATCAAGTCCGAGGAGAGGATCCAGGCGGACATCGCCTATGCCGCCCGGAACTTCCGTCACGTCCGGCGGGTGTTCCTCTGCGATGGGGATGCGCTCATCATTCCCCAGCGTCGCCTTCTGGGCATCCTCGAGGCGATCGAAGCGCAGCTTCCCTGGGTTACCCGCGTGGGCCTCTACGCCAACACCAAGGGCATCGACATGAAGACGGATGCGGAGCTCGAAGCGCTTCATGCCCACGGGCTCAAGATCGCCTATATGGGCCTCGAGTCCGGTGATGATGAGACCCTGGCGGCCGTCCGGAAAGGTGCCGATGCGGCGCGGATGATCCAGATGGGCAAAAAGATCCGTCGGGCGGGCATCAAGCTCTCCCTGACGGTGCTTCTGGGGCTTGCCGGGC
>CAJXSB010000383.1 GCA_913060435.1 uncultured Desulfococcus sp. | reverse complement strand
GGTTCGGCAGCTTTTCATAAACAGCGTACGGGGATTGGCCGGGGACGTCCTGCACGGGCCGGTAATCCCAGTCGGGCTGGCCCCGGTCCCCCACCACCACAAACGCGAAGAGGCCCTTGGTCAGAATGAAGGCAAGGATCAGCCCGAGGATCACCCAGGAGCGGAATTCCGATTTTTCATAGGTCTGTTCCATATTAAATCTTAACCCCCAAGATACCGGTAAACCAGATATAGAGGAATCCCCAGACCAGGGTTCCTGCAATGGTCAATGTCATGGCCAGGGGAAAGGGCGCGTTCCGCCCCTCGATCCCCCCTGGGAACCGCTCGACGATCTCGGTCATCCGCCGATCCGACTCCCGCCCTCGGAGACTGCTGTACCCCAGAAACAGCGCAAAAACGACAATAAAGATCAGCGCTGGAAAGAGGTAGAGCATGACATGCTGAAAGTTCAAGAGTTCATAAAGCCGCATGGGACCTCCTTTACTGCGCCGCAGACATGAGGGCGAAGATAACGACGCTTGCACTGGCACCAAGCCCGCTGACGACCAGAAAGAGAAGCGCCGCGATTTCCAGGCGGCGCACCCTCGAGAGGCGAACCGCCGGTGCGTGGTCGTCGTCCTCCAGCGGCAGGAAACGCGCCCGCTGCTGGTCTTTGAACTGCCCGCTTTTCAGGGCCCACAGAAACACCGGTATGGTGATCAGGAAACCCAGGGCAATATAGCTGATGAAATAAGGAAAATACATGGATCCCTCTCAGGGCAGCAGGGGTTCATAGGCAGCGTCGATGCCTCGGGGCGCCTCGTTGGCGTCGCTCTGGTTGATGAAATAGACGGCGACGTAGTTGCCGACTTCCCAAATCTTCTCGGATTCGAGATCTTTTTTGAAATAGGGCATGGCGGAGCCGGTGATCCCGTTCATGATCTGGTAGTAGAGAATTCCACCGGAGACGCCCCGGTTCTTCAACAGCGTAAAATTGAAGGGCGGCGGATAGATATACGGCTGGGCCGGCCCCATGCCGTCGCCCACCGGTCCATGGCACCCGATGCAGAAATCCTGGTAGATCTTGTGCCCCCGGGCCAGGCCGGCAGGGCTTGTGGGATAGGGGTTGGGAATGTTCCGCCATCCCTCCGGAACATGGGCGTGGAGGAATTCGACATTTTTCACCGGTCCGGCCTCATAAGCGTTGATCACCTTCTCCTTCCATTCCCGCTGTCGGGCCATCCGGTCGTCGGCATCCTTGAGGCCGAGGCTCTGGGCATAGGTCGTCAGGATCTCGATATTCTTCACCCCGAGATAGTCGAACCGGGGCATGATGGAGAGCGGACGGGTGGAGCGCGGATTCATGAAATGGGCGATATGCCAGTCATCAGGGTGCTCGCCGCCCTCCTGGGAGAGGTCGGGTCCGGTGCGCTGGGAGCCGAGCAGGATCGGATGATCGGCCACATAATCGCCCGACTGGGCGATCCGTTCGGCCCCATACCCCCAGTCGATGGTGCGGATCGACTGGCTGTGGCAGTAGACGCAGCCGTTGGCGATGTAGATCTTGCGGCCGGCGGCCTCGATCTCCGATCGGGAACGGAATATCTCGGAAGGATTCCGGTCCACTGTGAAATAGGGCGTGACCACCATGATCAGGACGATGGTGAACAGGATGGCGACGGAGCCGATGAGAACGACTCTGGGGGTCATCTTCATGATGCAGCTTCTCCGGAGGGGAAAAAGAGGGTTCTCAGGACGTTATACAAGCCGATCAGGGCCCCGGTGAAGATCATCACCCCGAGGGATGCCCGGACCACGTAATAGACATGGACCTCGGGCAGCACCCGGTAGACCGTTTCACCGTTCAGCCATGCCGTCCCCTGGATCAAGCCCACGATGGTCAGCACGATCGTAAAGCCGACCATTCCGATCAGCACCAGCCAGTATTGGAGATCGGCGAGGAACCTGCTGTGCAGGGGCCGGTCGAGGACCTTGGGAAGCACATAGTAAATCCCGCCCAGGGCGATCATGCCGGCGAATCCAAGCACGCCGATGTGGGCGTGGCCGACGACCCAGTTGTTGAAATGGGTGATGCGCTGGACGTCGGGCAGGGCCATCATGGAGCCCTGGATGGAGACGAAGAAGTACATGATGGTGCCGGTGAAAACGAACTTGGCGGAAACATCCGCATGGATCTCGCCCAGATGCCCGCGGGCCGTATACCAGATGTTGATGAGGAAGGCCATCACCGGGATGACCATGCCGACGCTGTCCACGACCCCGATCACCTTGAGCCAGGTCGGCACCGGCACCTGGAGGAGGTGATGGGTGCCCACGTGGGTGTAGACGATGATCAGCGACCAGAATCCCAGGAGCGAGAGGGTGTGACTGTAAAGCGGGGTGCGGCAGGCCCGGGGGATGACGTAGTAGGCCACCCCGGCGGCCAGGGGCGTCAGCAGGAGGCCAAAGATATTGTGGCCGTAGAACCAGAGAAGAATGGCGTCCGGAATGCCGGTAAGGGCTCCGGAGGTGGGTCGCCAGATGACGTTGCCCAGGGCGAAGGTCAGCCCGGTCAGGATGATGGCCGCATTGGCGTACCAGACCGAGACGTAGAGGGTTTTTTCCCGGCGATGCTTGACGGTCATCACAAAATTATACAGGACCATGCTGAATATCGCCACCACCATCAGATCCACCGGCCAGATGAACTCGGCATATTCCCGGCCCTGGCTGTGGCCGGCGGAAAGGGTGAGGCCTCCCGCCAGCACCGTCAGGTTCCAGAAGGCCACAGTCCACATGCCGAGCCGCTCGCTGAAGAGCTCGGTCTTGAGCAGCCGGGGCAGATAGTAGAACGCCGCGCCGAGGAGCCCCGGCGTCACGAACCCGAAGAGAACCAGGTTGACGTGCATGGGCCGAAGCCGCCCGAAGACGATCCACCCCATTCCGCGGGTGAGGTCCGGCGCGATCAGCTCGGTTGCCGCCAGAAGGCCGATAAAGGTGGCCACGGCCATCCAGAAGGCGGATGTGAGGATGAACAGAAGCGATGTCTGATTTTTTTCAGGCAGCATATTGGAAAACGGAACCATATCGATCTTCTCCTCGATTAGCTGTGACACGCCAGCCAGCAGTCCAGGGGCCCTTGATTCTTCTGGTGGCACTGGATGCAGAACCCCATCTTGAACCGTTTTCCCTTGATGCGATCCATGGTCTCCACCTCTCCGTGGCATTCCGCGCATGCGAAATTCCGCTTGATGTGGCGCTGATGGTTGAACAGGACATGCTCCGGCAGGAAGTTGGCCTTGACCCAGGGCGTCGGGGTGTTTGTATCGTAGTACCGGTGCTCTTTCCGGATCTGGGGATGATTGGCGATGATGTAGGTATGGCAGTAGAGGCATTTTTCGACCGGCGGGAGCCCTGGAAAGCGGGATCGGGCCACATAGGGGTGGCAGAACTTGCAGTCGATGGCCTTGTGGCCGGAATGGAGCCGATGGCTGAAAGGGATCGGCTGCTCCGGACCGATGTCGGTCGCCGGCGAGGCGTAGAACAGGTGTAGGAATCCCGCCGTCAGGAGCACCAGCGCACCCACCCAGAATATCGGCACCCGATTGTCCCGGACCGCTCCGAAAAGGTTCCGTATCATTTCAATCCATTTCATCAGTTTGCCTTTTCTCCGTTATGCAGATAGAGTTCCGGGAACAGCTTCAGGAGATATGCGACGGTCCCCCACATCAGGCCGAGAAAACCGAGGCTGATCAGCACGTCGAATATTCGAAGCGGGAGGGCTCCGGTGTCAAAATGGAGCGGCGGCCCCACCATGACCAGATTCTCCAGCCAGATCCCGGCCAGCGCCAGGGAGCAGAGGACGAACATGAAGGCGGGCTTGACCTTGGCCTTCTGGTTGAGGAGCGTGAAAAACGGGATGATGAAGCTGGCCAGAAAGACCAGGATGAAGGCCAGCTTCCAGGAAGCGTACTTGAAGCGCTCAATCAGATAGTGGGTCTCCTCGGGAATGTTGCCGTACCAGATGACCAGGACCTGGGCATAAAGGAAATAGGTCCAGACGACGCAGAAGGCGAAAAAGAGCTTCCCGATGTCGTGGAAATGGGAAGCGTCAAGGCGGGTCTCGTCCCCGTGGGCGATGTAGAGTGTCGAGGCGAGGATGATCAGCCCGCCCATGCCGACGTAAAAGGCCTTAATGAAGAAATAGCCCCCGAAGAGGGTGGAGATGAAATGGGGGTCCATGCTCATGACCCAGTCGACGGAGATCAGAGAAAGGACCACTGCGTAGGCGATCATGTAAAGGACCGCGAAGGTCGTCATGCGGCGGCGG
>CAJXSB010000382.1 GCA_913060435.1 uncultured Desulfococcus sp. | reverse complement strand
CTGGTGGTCCTGGATGTTCAGATGCCCGGCATGGACGGCATCGAGACCCTCTCCGAAATCAAGCGGATCGACCCCTCCATCGGGGTGGTGATGCTGACGGGGCATGCCAATATCGAGTCGGCCGTTGCGGGAATGGAGCTGGGCGCCTTCGACTACCTCATGAAACCCATGAACTTCGACGAGCTGGTCTACAAGCTCCAGGATGTGTACCGGGACAAGCAGCTCAGGGAAGGACGCGGATGAATGGAGATCGGTTTATCGACCAGAGAATATAGATCCGATGCCGGACAGACGGGGCCGTCTGCCGGGAGACAACAAACCTAACGTATGGAGGGATAATAACAAAATGAAATTTTTCAAAGATTGGGGAAGGTTCATGATGATGGGCGCAAGGGCCCACGCGAACTGGGAAATCGAGGTGTCCAACACCATCGTCAGAGATCGGAAACGGATGTGGGCCCTGGGGCTGCTGCTGATACCCGTCATCCTGGGGGGCATCGCTTTCGCAGACCAGATCGGCGGCGTCATGCCGGAGGTGCTGGGCGGGAAAAAGGCATACAGCCCGGCATTCTTCACCACGGGCATCTTCATCGCGTCCATCCTCATCGGGCTGGGCGCCGGGCTCATCACGGGCTGCATCGGCGCGGGCGGCGGCTTCATCATCGCCCCGGCCCTCATGAGCGCGGGCATCAAGGGGATCCTGGCGGTGGGTACCGACCTGTTCCACATCTTCGCCAAGGCCATCATGGGCAGCGTTATCCACCGCAAACTGGGCAACGTCTCGGTGCCGCTGGCCATCATCTTTCTCATCGGCGCCATCATCGGGGCCACCTGCGGCGGCATCCTCAACCGGGTGCTCTACGAGATCAACCCCATCTTGAGCGACGCCTTCATCACCACGATCTATTCCCTCATGCTGGGGATGCTGGGCTGCTACGCCATGCTGGACTTTCTCAAGGCCCGGAAGAAGGGCGACACCAGCTCGGCCCACGGCGGCAAGCACGAGGGCGCCGATCTGGGGAGCCTTCCCAAAAAACTCCAGTCCGTTAATATTCCCCCGATGATCACCTTCGACCAGGGGCTGGTGCCGGGCGGGCGGAAGATCTCGGCCGTCTTCCTGGTCCTCAGCGGCGCGCTGGTGGGGTTTGCCGCGGCCATCATGGGTGTGGGCGGCGGGTTTCTGACCTTCCCCATCTTCGTCTACATGCTGGGGGTCTCGTCCATGACCACCGTGGGCACCGACATCCTCCAGATCGTCTTCACCGCCGGCTACGCGGCCATCACGCAATACGCCATCTACGGCTTCATCTTCTACACCCTGGCCATGGGTATGCTTCTGGGCTCTCTCATCGGCATCCAGATCGGCGCCCTGGTGACCAAGGTGGTGAGCGGCATCACCATCCGGGGATTCTACGCCATGGCCGTCCTGGCCGGCTTCGTCAACCGGATCTTCGCCCTGCCCGGAAAGCTGGCCGCCATGGAGGTGATCAACCTCTCGCCCCAGGTCACCGGCGTCCTCGACAAGATCGGCGTCTGGGCCTTCTTCATCGTCATATCCGGGTTCGGGGTTTGGGTGATCGGCACCTTCCTCATCAACATCAACGTCCTTAAAGGAGAAAGAGCCATATCATGATTGCGGACAAGAAACTGTTTTTCAAAGGCTTCGGGCTGCTGACTGCATTCACGACGGTCCTGATCATCATGTTCATACCCCTGTTCCAGGAGGGGAACGCGCTCAACTACATGGACAATCTCTACAACTCCATTTCCAAGAATTCGGCCTATTACATTCCGGGGCTTCAGGAGGAGAACAGTACACTGCAGGGGACGCCCGTCAGCATGACCCTGACCCTCCCCACCGAACGCCGGGCCGAAGAGAGCGTCCTGCTGTTTGAAAACGCTGGGGCCGTCGTAACCCGGACCGGGGCCGACATCACCCTCGAAGGCGATATCGGCCTCATCCTGGCGGCCGCCCTCGCAGACGCCGACACCATGTTCCACAACCGGGGTGCCGAGATCCGGGAGAAATACGGCTACGGCGAGCGCCAGGTGCTCTTCAACTGGTGGACGGCCCTGAACAAGGCGGACATGGCCCTGAAGAAGCAGAAGATGTTCAAGGAGGCCAAGTTCGTGGGCAACGTCAATCAGCGGGCCATCGAGTGCGCCTTCAACTTCTACGAGATCACCCCCCAGAAGATCACCGACAAGATCGGCATCGTGGTGTTTTCGCTGGTCTTCTATGTAATCTACACCCTCTGGTTCGGGTTCTCGATCATGTATCTCTTCGAAGGCTGGGGCATGCGCCTGGAGCACTGATGTCGGCGATTTTTGCCGAAACGGTGCATCAGGATCACCACCCTCACACCATACCGCTCCCTCTTCCGTTTTCGGGAAGAGGGAGTTACCATAGGCCATGACATCATCCATATTTCAGCGAATATTCAATCGCAGACGGCTCTTGTCACTGCTGCCGGGGCGGACGCCCGCCCCCGCGGCCGTGGATGTCGAAACCCTCCGCGCCGTGTTCCGGGAGCGCTACCACAGCTTCAAGCTCCTGCTGGGGGCCAACAACCGGGCCCTCGAGATCATGAGCGATATCGAGCACGCCCTTCAGGGGCAGACTGTTTTCGATATGGCGTTCGTGCGCGGCCGATGCACGGAGGTGACGGTGAGCGTCCACCGGATGGTCCGGGAGCTCGACCGGCTGGCGCCCGGAAAGTATCCCGGGCTGGCCAAGCGGTGCCAGGAAATCCGCGAGAGCATCGAAAAGATCCTCGATGTCCGCGGCCCGGAGCTCGAACCGCGGCTGGTGGTGGATTTTGAGGAGGCCGATGCGGAGATGGCGCCCCTGGTGGGCAGCAAGATGGCGGAGCTGTGCCATATCCGAAACCACCTGGGCGTTGCCGTGCCCGACGGCTTTGTCGTCACTACGTGGGCCTTTGGGCGCTTTCTGGCGGAAACCGGGCTCCAGACCGAAATCAACCGCCGGTTCCAGACCGTCGACCTGACGGATGTGGAGAGCCTCCACGCCCTCTGCGCCGAGGTGCAGCAGCTGGTGCTCCGCGCGCCCCTGCCCGAATCCCTTTCCGATGCCCTCAAATCCGCCTGCGAGCGTCTCTCCGGACGCCTCGGGAACCCTCCGACCCTGGCGTTTCGGAGCAGCGCCGTAGGCGAGGACGCGGTCCACAGCTCCTTTGCCGGGCAGTATCATTCCGAGCTGAACGTCGATCCGGATGACGCCGATTATGCGTACAAGACGGTGGCGGCCAGCAAGTACACGCCCCAGGCCGTCCGCTACCGGATGGTAAAGGGGTACCGCGACGAAGACATCCCCATGGCCGTGGGCTGCATGGTGATGGTGGACGCCGCCGCCGGGGGCGTGGCCTACTCCCGGAATCCGCTGGACGCTTCCGACGACACGGTCCACATCAACGCGGTTCGCGGCCTGCCCAAGGCGGTGGTGGACGGTTCGACGCCGTGCGACCTCATTTTGCTTTCCAGAACCGATCCCCCCAGCGTGGTCCGGCGGGAAATCGCCGTCAAGACAATGCGCTACGCCCTGAACCCCGGGGAGGGCATTGACCGTCTGCCGGTGGACGACTCCCTGGCGTCAGCCCCCTCCATTGACGACGGCCAGGCGGCGGCCCTCGCCGAGATCGCCATGCAGCTCGAAGCCCAAAGCGGCCTGCCCCAGGACATGGAGTGGGCCATCGACGCCGAAGGACGGGTGGTGGTGCTGCAGTCCCGCCCCCTGCCCATGTCCGACACCGTTCCCGAAGAACCTGCCGCGTCCCGGAATGCGGGACCGGATGCCGAACCCGAAGAAGAGGACGACCCGGACCTCATCGCCGTGGGCACGGTGACCGCCAGCGGGGGGCAGGCTTGGGGCGAAGCCTACGTGGCGGCCAAGGCGGCCGACACCCTGCGATTCCCCGAAGGCGCGGTCCTGGTGATCCGGCAGGCGCTGCCGCGGTGGGCGGCCCTGCTGGACCGCGCCGCCGCCGTGGTGTCCGAACAGGGCGGCGTGGCCGGGCACCTGGCCAGCGTCTGCCGGGAATTCGGCATCCCCGCCCTCTTCGGGGTCGAAAACGCAACCGAGCGCCTGAAAACCGGATTCCGCATCACCGTCGACGCCGACCGCCGCAGCATCTACCGGGGGGTCCGGAAAAGATCGGCCGGCGCGCGAAAGCCCCGCCCCAACCTCATGGCGGGCAGCCCTGTTCACCGGACCCTCAAGCGGGCCGGCAGGCTGATCATCCCCCTCCATCTCCTCGACCCCGACGTCGCGTCATTCCGGCCGGAGAACTGCGCCACCCTGCATGACATCACCCG
>CAJXSB010000381.1 GCA_913060435.1 uncultured Desulfococcus sp. | reverse complement strand
AGTGCCGCAAGAGCCATCCTGACCGATAACGCTGGATGACCGGCACCAGGATTGGCGAAGTTCTTCTGGTAGCATTCTTCGAACTGCTCCCATGGAATCAGCGCTGCCAACTTGACCCATTTGTTATTGCGTGACAGGTGCCCCTGGAAAGGCAGGGAGAACTCAACGAACTCGAGCTGCTTCAAATTGTGTTTATACATGATTTTGATGTCGGAAGATGCAAGGTTTTGGGAAAGAATCGGCAGTTTTCCATGCACTTTTGACACTTCATATAGCAAACTTAAACAAATTTTTCAATACTTTACCGCTTGTTTAGCAGGCCCTAATTATTGCCAGAAAAGGAGTATGAACAATGAATATACGATCAAACGAAATGATTCGATTCGTTGGCTTTGTGGCCTTTTTTGTGTTCATATCGATATTCACTGTGAACTTAGTATACGCAGAAGAATATTGCGAAGTTACTCGGCCAGACGGAACGGTCGATTTAGTTGAATGTTGTACGATTGGCAGTTCAACTTCCGAACCAAGTACAGATTATTGTACTGAAGCAGCAGAAGCTCTAAATACAAAAGAAATAGATCAATTAGAAAAGGTCGTCCATAAACTCAAAACGCAGCGGTTAGCTAAATTTCTCAGAGACAATCCGGAGGTCCCGATTCAGAAATTTACGATAGAAGAGGATTCTCCTTTAGTGTTAGTGCCAAGATGCTGTGTTTGCCCACCCGCAGGCGAAGCCGTAGGGTGTGCAATCATCTGTACGTCTCCCAATTCTGATGGAACATGTCCCATTGGATACCCATTTAGATGGCTTTGCAATGGAGGTTGCACCCCTATTGATTGACCTTTTTTGGGCGAAATTATGCACAGATAAGATATTTAATGCAGCTGAAGCATAGTGATACAATACTTTAGTATTCTGCCGCTGAAATTTCTCAAGAATACCATGACAAACCATGACATGAGATTGTCATCGGCATTTCCGCTGGTTCGAAGGGGTAACGCATCATCCATGCGAACCATACTTAGAAAGAAATTATATCTACGTACCAGGGTCTATATACTTGGTTACGGGTGTAGAATCCATTTCGAGGTTCTTGGTAGCACGGCGATGTGTCGGATACGGATTTTGTCTTGGAATAAATAGGAGCTACATGCTTTATGCCCGAGGAGGGTGTCAAAAAGAGGATTCAATCTGCCCGTTTTCAACTGGAAGCTGTTTTAATGACGAATCGCTGAACGAAAAAAGCCCCCATATGTTTTTCAAAAATGCGCATAAGGGGGAATTTGCCTCTGGCAAAACTGCTGCTATTTTGCTATCCTTGATAACAAAGACAAGGGATTAGCGATGCTCTGTTGCTGATCCCTTTTTCATTGTTCCGGATCGGGGGGAAGAGCCCTCCTATCCGGGCCGTCATCCTGAAGGAATATTCATCCCATGAGCAGCAAAAAATTCTATGCCGTCGCCCGGGGGCGAAAGCCCGGCATCTACACCCAGTGGTTCGGGGAGACGGGGGCACAGGTTCAGGTCAGCGGTTTTCCCGGCGCGGTGTACAAGGGCTTTCCCACCCGCGCGGAGGCCGAAGCCTTCCTGAAAAACCCCCCGAACCGCCGGCCCCGGAAGCCCGCCGCCGGGAACCGGGGCGCCGCTGTGAGCGCCCAGATCAGTGCTGTGCCCGATGCTGACCAGGTCGTCATCTACACGGACGGCGGTGCGCTGGGGAATCCGGGCCCGGGCGGCTATGGCGCCGTGGTCACCGAGAACGGGGCGGCCCGGGAGTTTTCCGGCGGATACCGGCTCACGACCAACAACCGGATGGAGCTGACCGCCTGCATCGTCGGCTTGGGTGCTCTTGAAAAGCCGTCTTCCGTCGTTCTCTACAGCGATTCCAAATATGTGGTCGACGGCATCACCAAGGGCTGGGCGAAACGCTGGCGGGCCAACAACTGGATGCGAACCAAGACCGAAAAGGCCGTCAACGCAGACCTGTGGGCAGAGCTCCTTTCCCTGTGCGAACAGCACGACGTACTCTTCCGATGGGTCAAGGGGCACGCGGGTATTGCGGGCAACGAGCGCTGCGACCAGCTGGTCCGGATGCAGTCCGCCCGGTCCGACCTTCCACCGGATACGGTCTTCGAGCAGTCCAGGCACCGATAGCCTGCAGGCGGAGAAGCCCGTCGTCAGCCGGATGCGGGCGGCCCCAGGATCAGGCGCTGGGGATCGCACTTCTGCCGGAGGATCCGAAGCTCATCCGCAGTGGGCGGAAGGGCTTCGCGCACCCGGGATACGTCGAGGACAAAGCCCGTGTTTTCTACGATTTCCCGGACCGTTACCCCTGGATAGTGCTGTTCGAGAAAGAGCCTTCGGCTGCCGGAATCGATCCGCAGGACCGCCTTGTTGGTGATGACGACACCGACGCCGCCGGGTCGGAGCCCAGCCGCTTCCCGCGCATCCCCGCCACAGAGCCCGCCGGGGCTCGTCAGATAGTCGAGCCGTTCGACAAACTTCCGCTTCTCGTGCTGCATAAAGGCGATGCATCGGGGCACGAACGATGCCACGTCGCATCCGCCGCCGCTGCCGGGAAAGCGGACCGCCGGCCGTTCAAAATCCCCGATACAGGTGGTGTTGAGGTTGCCGAACGGGTCGACCTGGGCCGCGCCGAGAATGGCGATGACGCGGTCGCCGGTGATCCGGTTCTGCATGAAGGCGAATGCGTCGAGCAGGCTGCCGTGGGCTGCCGCGCCGTGCATGACCCTTGGATCGGCAACGGCGATGGGCAGCTCTGCGAGGCGGGAGTCGACGGCACCGGTCTCAAAGAAAATAACGCTCTCCGGTGCGTTGATCTTCTTGGCGGCGGCGGCGGCCAGCACGGAAATCCCCGTGCCGCAGAACACGATGTCTCCGTTTCGGATCTCCCGGGCGGCCATGAGGGTCATCATCTCCCGGGGGGTGTAGTCTTGGGCTGTCATCGCTTCATCCCCGCTTCGCATGGGCGGCATAGCCGGTTTCGGGATCGGCGGTGAGCGCCGCCAGCCGCTTCCCCCCCACCTGTTCCAGCAGCGCTGCGTGGGATTCGACCCCGTAGATCCAACGCTCCTGGTACTCCCGGAAGCGCCGGTCGTCGGCGGCGGCGGCGGCATAGTTCCGGAGGAACTCGGCGTCGTAGTCGTAATGCCGGAAGACCGCTGTGGGGTACCCGCCCCAGGGCACGTGGCAGACCGCGCTCACGTGGGGAAAGGCGATCTGGTTTCGCTCCGGCTCCCCCCGAAGCGTTTCGGGCGCCGCCAGCACCTCGCAGGTGACAATGACGTGACGGGAGGCTTTGGCCTGCTCGATGTCCGCAAACGCCAGTCCGTCAATGCGGCAGGTGCCCATGACGTCCGCCGTCTGGACGTGAATCAGCGTCACGTCGGGATTGACGGCCGGCACCAGGAGGACCCTTGACGCATCCCCCCATGCGCCGAAGGGGTTCTCCATGGTGATCAGCTTGTCGTCGGGCAGCCGCGGGTCGCGCTGCCGCATTTCCGCTGAAAAGCCCCATTTTTCGGCGATGTCCGACCCCAGCCCCGAGAGGGTCGGCAGAAAGGGAACCCCCATGGCCCCGGCCAGGAACCGGAGGCCCATCATATAATTGGAGTAGTCCTCGACCGCAATCTGACCCTCCTGGACCGCCTTCCGGAATCGGATGCAGGTGGGGGCCGCCTTGCCGTTGCCGGCGTAGGCGATCTCCAGCCGGTCAACGCATCCGCCGCCGATCAGCTCGTCCACCCCGGTGCCGTTGGAGTGGGCGTAGACATGCAGTCCCCGGATCCGCCGCCGGATCATCTCGTAGATCGCCGCCATGGGATTCCGGTTCAGGGTGAACCCCCCGACGGCGATGTGCGCCCCGTCCCTGACATATCTGTCGATGGCTTCGCCCAGGGGCAGTGATTTATCTTCCACAGGACTCTTTACCCATTTTCGGCACAGCCTCAGCCATTCATTCCGGCGGCTTCGGCCGTCCGCTATTCGTTGGTACCGGCGTCCGATCCATCGCCGGGCTCGTTGGCCAAGGCATCCGGCGGGATCACTTCGATCCGGTCGACCCGCTGGTATCCCCGGGGCAGCAGCTTCCCGCGCCGGCCCCGCTCGCCCATGAACACCGAAAGCCCGCTCCAGGTGAAGCGCACCGCCTGCTTTCCCGAGTGGATCTTCAGCGTCGCCCCCTCGGGGATGATCCGGATGATCTTGACGAGCTCCCGGCGCTCGCGGGCCGCCTTGGGAGGAATCTGGATGATCTTGTTGCCCTTTCCCTTGGCCAGCTCGGGCAGGTCCCGCACGGGAAAGAGGAGCATCCGACAGATCGG
>CAJXSB010000380.1 GCA_913060435.1 uncultured Desulfococcus sp. | reverse complement strand
CTTGTCGAAAAATCCGCACGCATGTATGCCACTGCCAAGCCTGCGGTCATTCCCTGGGGCTACGGTCTGGACAAACAAGGCGTCAATGCTACCCAGTGCGCCCGGGGCCGGGCTGTTCTGCGGGCCATCACCGGTAACCTGGAAGTCCACGGCGGGGAGATTTTCAGCATGGCCGGGGATATCGGCAAAATCATCGACTGGGAACATCTTGAGATGAATGACGCCATACCCGAAAGCCAGCGGGCCAAGCAGCTCGGAGCCGACCAGTATCCTTTTTTCGGGTTTCCCGGATGGGAGAGGAACCAGGAGAACAACAAAAAACTCCCCCCCGGATACGTGGCTGCCCCAGAGGCATGGCACTCCAATCTGGCCCATGCAAAGGCGGTGCTGAACGCCGTCATTACCGGCAAGCCCTATCCGGTGACGGCGGCCATCTCGCTTGCAAGCAACCCGCTTCTTTCCTTTCCCAACACCCGGCAGGTGTTTGACGCGTTAAACGCCCTTCAGCTTTACGTGGTCATGGATTACTACCTGACCCCGTCCGCCGCCCTTGCCGACTACGTGTTTCCGGCCTCCTCAACCGTGGAGCAGCCGGAACTCTGGCTGACCAGCGGATTCTGTATGGCCTGCCCCCAGGGGATTGAGCCCCTTTACCAGCGCCGCAACAGCTATGATTTCTACCGCGGCCTCGGCCTTCGTCTCGGCCAGGAAGCCAACTGGTCCTGGGAAACGGTGGAACAGGTTTACGATCACTGCCTTGGGCCCATAGGGATGACGTTCAAGGAATTTGCCGGGCAATATGGCATTTTCGGCGAACGGGAATACCGCCGGTACGAGAAGTACGGGTTTGGTACGCCTTCGGGCAAGGTGGAGCTTAAGTCTTCGATCTTTGAGGAGCTGAACCTTTCGCCCCTTCCGGTTTTTCGCGAACCGGTTTTAAGTCCCGTGGGAAGCCCTGACCTGGCTCGAGAGTATCCCTTTATCCTCATCACGGGGAGTCGATTTAACCCGATGTACCATTCCGAACACAGGCAGATCGAAAAGGCCCGCAAAAAATATCCTGATCCCCTTGTCTCGATCCATCCGTCAACCGCGGCAAAACTAGGCCTTGCATCCGGCGACTGGGCCCTCATAGTCACCCCCCTGGGGAAGATACGCCAGCGGGTCCGGCTCTCGGATGCCATCCGCGAGGACATGGCCGACGTGCAGCACGGGTGGTGGTTTCCGGAGAGTGAGTCGAAACTGCCGGATCTTTTCAGGGTGTTTGAGTCCAACGCCAATCTTCTTTGCCCGGACGACCCCGAATACTGCAGTCCGGAAATCGGAAGCTGGCCCCACTCTGCATTGCTCTGCAACATTGAAAAGGAGAATCGGGCTTGATGATTTCAAATGGGTTTCGAAGAAAGAGCATAGATGCGCTACAATCGCGTCGGTAAAACGGATACCCGGCTGAGCGCCGTTGGTTTCGGGACCTGCCAGCTGCGGCTGGTTCCGGAGCGGCAGGCTGTTGAGACCCTTAGACAGGGCTTTCGAATGGGGGTCAACTGGGTGCATACGGCCCCCGACTACGACGGGTCGGAAAACCTTGTGGCCAGGACGGTGGGGGAGGCCGGCGGGGATGTCATGATGGTTTCCCAGGGGTACGGCGACATGGCCCATTTCGAGTACCTGTTTGAAAACACCTGCCGGATACTGGACCGAGAGCGCCTCGCCATGTTCGGCATCGCCTGCATCGACGACCGCGAATACCTGGGGGAGGATGTATGGGGCCCCTCGGGCATAGTAGCGTTTCTCCTCGAAAAGAAGAGAGAAGGGCGGCTGGGCAGTATATTCTGCAGCACCCACGGCACACCGGATTATATTTCCCGGCTCATCACCTGCGGTTGTTTCGACGCCCTGATGATCGCCCACAACCTCCTGGGATTCCACCTCCTGTCATACTTCCCAGAAGACAGGGCGGTGGAGGATCTCACCGGGAACCGGGAGATCCTATTTCCCCTGGCGTTAAAGCACCGGGTGAGTCTTCTGGTGATGAAACCCCTGGCCGGCGGCCTGGTTGCCCGGAGCAAGGCGTTTCCGCCCCATGCCCGGTTCTCCCGGGAGTCGCACCCCGTAACCGCTTCGGAACAGCTGAGGGCCATCCTGCGGAACCCGGCGGTCTGCAGCGTGGTTCCCGGAACGGCGTCGCCCGACGAGGCCCGTGAGAATGCCGGGGCCGGCCGGGAATTCGAGAAAAATGAGCCGGTTTCCCACCCCACCCTTGAAGAACGCGTTGCGGAAATCAGAGACGCCCTCTGTCGCCGCTGCGGACGATGCGAGGCGTCTTGCAGTCACAACCTTCCGATTTCGTGGCTTTTCAGAGATGCCTATATCTGCAATTACCCCTCGGAAACATTTGAAACCATCGACGCGCTGCAGTATTTCCACCTTCATCCGCGCGAGACGCCGTTGTGCGAGTCCTGCACGGACGTAACATGCGAGTGCCCTTACGGGATCCCCATTCGAGAGGAGCTGATCTCCATCCACTTCCAAATGATGGAACTGAAGCGGAGGGGGCTGATTCCGGCCACGCCGAAAGAGATTGAAGAAAAGCGCCGAAAGGGAGATTCCGGCGTCCAGGTGCTGAACAGGGACATCCCCACCCGCCTCCGCAGCGGAGAAAAGCGGGTATGCCGCATCTATCTGGAAAACACCGGCAGTGCGATCTGGCCGTCCCCGTTCCGGCATCCCGACGAAAGACACTTGGGGCTTGGGGTTTTCCGCGAAAACCGCTTCTGGAATTGGATCGCGCTTCGTCAGGATGTGCCGCCGAAAGAGCGGACTTATTTCTCGTTTGTGCTAAAAGCACCGTGGCGAAAAGGAGACCACCGGTTCCATTTTTACCTGACGTACCGGCCGAAGGAGACGATGCCTTTGGATTCCAGGCCACTTTTTTCCATCGTGATGACAGTGACGGGCGTCCAATTCCTCCCTGCTTTCCGGGATATGACCATGCGGTTTCGGGCGGCGGCAGCCAGACGGCTTGGGAGATATCAGAAATGAAACCACCGGGCGAGAAAGGGGTGGCGGTCTGCATGGGGCGCTGGGTGAAAAAACTGCACGGCGCAATGCCATCCATCAGGCGGCGCCTGAAAAAAGCGGATCTCACGGATGACGCGTATCCAGGCGAGGCGGCGCCGGCTGCTTCGCCGGAACGGTCCAAGCGGTATGGCGCGGTCTATCACGCGCACAACATTCCCGACCGCCTGACGGCGGGGAGCGTGTTTGGCGCCAAGATCACACTCGAAAACACGGGCAGTTTCACCTGGGAGCGCTACCACCCTGAGGGGCATCGCGTGGATCTCGTGGTTCAATGTGACGGTCAGGTGGCCTCGACCCATCCGATGCCGTCGGCCCGGATCGAACCCGGCGGCAGGGTGTCCGTCTGCTTTCCACTGCATGTGCCGTGGGCAAAGGGCGCCCACGACGTTTCATTCGGACTGGTGGAGCAAAACGTTTCCCGCTTTTCGGACAAAGGGGTCCCGGCCCTCACCCTCGAAATTCTGTCGGAGCCTGCCGCCAGTCAGACGAATCCGATGCTGTATGAGATCGGACGCACGATCAACCCCTGGTTTTATGCGCCGACAAGCGGCATCGGACGGAGTTCGGACGGAAGGGCCTTTCCCCTGTTTGTTTCGAGGGCCGAAGGGTGCCATCTCTGGGACCTGGAAAACCGACGATATATCGATTACATCATGGCTTGGGGATGCACGATGCTGGGATACGCCGATCCTCGGATACGGGAGGCGATCGCCTCGGTGCTCGACATTCCGCCCATGCTTCCGTTTCCCCACCCCCTGGAGATGACGGTCGCCCGGATGCTGACCGAAGACTTCCCTTGTGCGGAGATGGTGGTTTTCGGCAAAAACGGCTCCGATGCCTGTACCGTGGCTGCGAGGCTGGCCCGTGTGCATACCGGGAAAAAAATCATCCTCTACAGCGGATACCACGGGTGGCAGGATTTCTGGGCGGAGCAGGCGGGATTCGGACAGAGCGGCATCCCCGACAGACCCCAGGCCCTGATCCACCGGTTTCGATTCAACGATGCGGAGGATTTTCTCCGGCTGTTTGAACAGCACCGGGATGATCTGGCCGCCGTGATGCTCGAGCCCTCCGGACCGGGGGAAAGCGTCCAGGGGCCGACCCAGGATGCGGACAAGGCGTTCCTTGAAATGATCGCCCATGCCGCCCGGTCCGTCGGTGCGTTGCTGGTATACGATGAAATCATCACTGGGTATCGCTATCCAGGGGGCAGCGTTCAGAAGGCCACCGGCGTCATCCCGGATCTGGCGTGCCTCGGCAAGGCTATCGGCTCGGGGAT
>CAJXSB010000379.1 GCA_913060435.1 uncultured Desulfococcus sp. | reverse complement strand
AGGGGCCCCAGAGTCACCTCCCGGGCCGACCCGGCAGCATCGAGGGTGAAATGGAGCAGGACGCGGGTCGGGATGGTGTCGTCGATCAAGCGGAAGCTGTCGATGTTGAGGCGGTTTTCACTCTTTTCCTCCGTCTGGGGGCGCTTGAGCCACAGCCGGCCGGAGGAATCCAGGTTGGGGAACATTGCCGGCGCCTGGTTGACCTTCAGGGAGACGAGGGCGGTGCCGGGGGGGATCTGGAGATGCTCCGGCAGGAAGGGCCAGGCGAAGCGCCCGGAAACCGTATGGATGCCCGGCGTCAGCCGTACCGCCGGTCCCCCGTCCTGCGGCAGGACCACCCGGGCCTCTCCATCCACCCGCACTTCGCGGGGCCAGATGCGGCTGTCTCCCGGCAGCGCGGCCCAGGTGTCGCGGTGGACGAGCCAGGTCTGGCGGAACGCCCCGCCGCGGTCGGTCAAATCGAGTGACAGTTCGGACGGCCAGCCGCACTGGTATCTTCCGGCGTCGTTGTACATCGGCGTGCACGCCGTCTGGGCTTCTTTGCCGTGGAGCACCCAGTCGACCCAGGGCGCCAGCACTTCCGGGATATACGGTGCGTCTTTGGCATCCCCGGGCGCAGCCGGGAGAAAGGCCAGGACGAGCACCAGCAAACTTGGACGCAGGAGATTCAACAAACGCTTGGGGATGCTCACGATTTGCCTCCGCATGCTCCCTGGGGCATCCGTTCGAACAGGTCCCCGGCCATCTCGCGGATCAGGGGGAGCAGCTCCAGATCCGCCAGGTATGTTTCGGGGATGGCCTCGAAGCCCAGCAGGGCCCCCAGAAGACTCCCCGTAATGGGGCCGGTGCTGCCGGAGTCGCCCGAGTGGTTGACGGCCAGGCGGAGGCCCCGGTCGATGTCGCCGCCGGCGGCAAGGGCGCTGTAGAGGCCGATGGCAAGGACCTCCGCTGCATTCCGGCCCTCTCCCAGGCCGGCGATGGCGGCGGCATGGTCGACCTCCGCAGGAGGATCCGCCGTCGTTTCTCCCAGTTTGAGGGCTGCGGTGATGCCGGCCAGGCACGCCTCGTGCCGGGGACGGGTTTGGAGGATCCGAACCGCGGTGCGGGCGGCGCCGGGAAGGTCGGCGCCGAAGGATATCTCGCTGATGATCTTTGCCATGCATCCAGCGGCCAGGCAGGCGGTCGGGTGGCCGTGGGTAATGGCGGCGATCTCGCAGCCAGCGTCGAAGACTTCTCCAGGCGGGAGAAAGAACCCCACCGGCGCGATGCGGATGAGGCCGCCGCAGCCGCTGCTGTCATTGACGGGATCGGCTGTCGTGCCCATGCTTCCGCTGCGGAGGGCCGTGAGGCTGATGCTGCAGGGGGCCCGGCGTTCGTAGAGCGCCTGCTGGGTGATCAACATCCCGTCGACCATGGCGCAGGTGCCGTGGCGGTCGACCAGACGTGCGGCATCCCCTGCCTGCTGGGTTGAAAGCCATCTCAGGCAGGCCTGGTAGACGAAAATGGGGATCTCGCCGGGGCTGCCGTCTCCGCGAACCCGGGAGAGCACCAGCCCTTCGGCCGTAAAGAGGGCCATCCGGGTGCTGTCGGTGACAGCGCCGATGCGGCCATAGGCCGGCGCGTACGAAGCAATGCCGCCGGGGCCATGGGTGTTTTGGATCTCCGCCCGCGACATGGATGCCACCGGGGCGCCCAGGGCGTCTCCGGCCGCCCCGCCCGCCAGGCATCCCAGGAGGTGGTTAAGGGTCCGTCTCGTTTCCGGCATGGCGCTCCTCCTTTTTCTCCCGGCGGGAGTGGTGCCGGGATTACGGTGCTGGAAGTCATCCATACCACCACGACGCCTGCCGGGGCAACCGCCAAAACCGAGAACCGGGAGGGCGCTGGGGGCTGCTACGCCATTTCGCGGGTCCAGATGCGCCCGTAGTTGCTGGGAACAGAGAACCAGACCACCTGTTTTTCCGAAATGTTCGGCAGGTTTTCCTCGCCGTGAAGCTCCTCGGTGTAGTCGCCGGCAAAGGGGAAGAGAAAGGAGACCCACTGGTCCCGGTCGCTGAAATTGAGGGCAACCAGGCTGAAGCGCTCCTCCACGCAGCGGCCGAAGAGCATGACGCCCTTGCTCTGGTAGCGGTTGTAGTGGTTGTAGAAATAGTGCTCGCCGCGGCGCAGCTGGACGCGGCTTCGCCGGATCCGGATCAGCTTTCGCACCAGGGATATCAGGCGCTGTCCCACCGGGTCGTAAAAATAGTCCCAGCGGACCGGCCGAAACATCAGGACCCGGCCCCAGCCGTGCTCCGGCACCGCATAGTTCTCCCCGAACTCCTGGCCCTGCCAGAGCATGGGGATGCCTCTGGCGGTCAGCAGGCCGATGAGGTAGGGCTGAACCTTGTACCAGAGGCGCCGGTCGCCCTCATCGAGGAGGCCGGAGTCGTCCCGGCGGATCCTGCCGAAATTACAGACGAACCGGGAGTGGTCGTGATTCTCGATATACTGAAGTGCCGATTTGGGCATGGGATCTCCATCGGCCTTTCCCGCCGCGGGGTACTGGAAAAGGCCCAGGCGGAGGCCGAGGTGCTCGATGCCGTGGGGGGCGCCGGCGGCGGTCTGCCGGGCGGCGTCCAGGGTTTCGTTCTGCCAGGTGCAGTTGGTATAGGACGCTTCGAGGACCTCCCGGGGTGCCTCGAGCTGCTCGGCGCACTGGACCAGGCCAACGCCCTCCCCGCCGGAAAACCGGCGCCAGAAACCGTCGGCTGCCTTTGATTTGACGTGGCGGTAGGTGTGATACACCAGGGCGGCATACCCCCGGCCATCGGGGCCGTCCCAGTAGTTGGGGACGCAGTCGTATCGAAAGCCGTCGACATGGTAGCAGTCGAGCCAGTGGTGGTTGACCGTAAAAAAGAAATCCCGGGTGAAGGCCCGCCGAAAGTCGGTGCTCTCGCCGAAATAATTTTTGGCAAAGGAGCCCATGAAGGGGTTCTCCGCGAACCCGAGGCGCCGGTAGACGTAGCTGTAGGGGAAATTTTCGCTGGTGTGGCCGTAGACGGCGTCGAGAATGACGGCAATGCCCCGCTGGTGGGCCGCGTCGATGAGCCGCTGCAGGTCCCGCCGCTTCCCGAACCGCTCGTCGACCCCGAAATAGCCGATGGGCAGGAACCCCCAGTCGACGGTATTGGCGACGTTGGAGACGGGCATCACCTCGATGGCGTTGACGCCCAGGTCCGCCAGGTAGTCGAGGTGGGCGATGGTCCGGTCGATGTCCCCGCCGAATTCGCTGATCATCAGCTCGTAGAGGACCAGGTCCGCCAGGGCCGGGACCTGCCAGTCCGCCTCGGCGTCGCTCCACTGGTAGGGCGTGTAGCCGAGGGTGATGGCCGACAGCTTGCCCACCCCGAACTCCCGGGCGAAGGGGTCGATGATCCAGTCGACCTCCCCGGAGACGCCGGGGCTCTCGAGCACGTAGCGGTAGACATACCGCCCCGGCGATCCCCAGGCGGAGCCGGGGTGGGGTTTGGGGTGGGTGTTGACATCGACCTCGGTCGACCAGAAGTCGCCGTAGTCGGGATCCTCGGTGTGGGCGAGTTCGAAACGCTCGGGCGGGATCTCCTGGAGAAACTGGTCGCGCTCATGGATGACCTTGACCCACATGCGGCTGCCGGATGCCGGCGACACCCACGGCAGCAGGAGACTGAAGCGGAGCACCCCGGGGGACGACTCCCGGGCGCCGAGCCGGTGAAGCGGAAGAAGCTTCATCTGTTCCGTCATAATTCGTGACCTCCCATGTTGCCAGGCCGTGATCAAGGAAAGGGGTTCAGAAGGTCGATGCGGCAGCCGTTGTCGACGGAGCCTGGGTTCCGGGCACTCTTTTCAGCGTCGTATCTCTGGGAAAGGGGAGCGGCCTGTGTTTACCTGCTAAGAATAAGCGCCGTTGATTTGGTTTTCAAGACAAGCCCCATATCTTTTGCATCGATAATTGGCGATTGGTGCAAACCCGCATTGACACGCCGGAGGCGCCGGGATAGAGACAGGCAACGGTCGGCCTGGAGCGGCCGGCAGGCTTTTTTCGAACGGGGAGGAAAGGAGGGCGGCATGCTGGACAGGCGTTTTGCCGCGGATCGACCATGAACAGCCGACAACGTATTATCGATGCGGTCGACCGTTCTGCGCAGGAGATGTTCGCGCTGCTTTCGGAGATCATATGCATCCAGAGCGGCAGCCGGAACAAGGCGGGCGTCGACCGCATGGCCAGGCGCATCGCATCCGCCCTGGACGGCGGCGGTATGGCGTGCCGCATCATCCCCCAGAGCGGCTGCGGCGACCATGTGGTGGCCCGCACCGCCGCCTGGCGGCCCGACGGGCGGCAGGTG
>CAJXSB010000378.1 GCA_913060435.1 uncultured Desulfococcus sp. | reverse complement strand
GGGCAGTGGGTCCACACTCGCCACCACCGCTCCGCCGCTCGTATCGAAGGTGTCCTCCGGGCGTTTTCTTCAGAGACCGCCTCCGCCGATTTTCGCTAAAATGATTTGATTGGCTGATGAATACCTGCTAAAAACAGTCTGTTAACCATCGATTCGAATGGGAGGAAGATTATGATTGTAGGCGTACTGAAGGAGATCAAGAGCGAAGAGAGCCGCGTCTGCATGACCCCTGCAGGAGCCGAAGTGATGAAGATGAACGGTCACCAGGTGCTCGTGGAGAAGAATGCCGGCCTCGGCAGCGGGTTCGACGACGCCGCCTATGCTGCGGCAGGCGCTGAAATTGTGGCAACACCCCAGGAGATTTACGAACGCGCCGCAATGGTCATGCATGTCAAGGAACCGCTGACCTCGGAGTATGATTTGATCCGCGAGGGGCAGATTGTCTTCACCTATCTGCACCTGGCGGCGGCGGAAGAGCTGACCCACGCCCTCGTTAAAAGCAACGCCGTCTGCATTGCCTACGAGACCATCCAGAAGGCCGACCGGTCCCTGCCGCTCCTGACGCCCATGAGCGAGGTCGCCGGACGGATGGCCATCCAGCAGGGGGCCAAATACCTCGAGATGGCCCAGGGCGGAAACGGGGTTCTCCTGGGGGGCGTTCCCGGCGTCGATCCCGGGCTCGTCGTCGTCATCGGCGCCGGCATCGTGGGGGTCAACGCCGCCAAGATGGCCTGCGGCCTGGGCGCCAAGGTCTACCTCCTCGACATGAACCTGGACCGGCTGCGCTACCTGAGCGACGTGATGCCGGCCAACTGCTTCCTCCTCTACTCGAGCCCCGCCGCCATCCGGGACCTGGTGACCCGGGCCGACGTGGTGGTGGGAGCGGTCCTGATTCCCGGGGCCAAGGCGCCCAAGCTCGTCACCCGCGGCATGCTCGGGACCATGAAGCCCGGCGCCGTCCTCGTCGACGTGGCCATCGACCAGGGCGGCTGCTTCGAGACCTCCAGGCCCACCACCCATGCCGACCCGATCTACAAGGTCGACGGCGTGGTCCACTACTGCGTGGCCAACATGCCCGGCGCCGTTCCCAAGACCTCGACCATGGCGCTCACCAACGCCACCCTGCCCTATGCCGTCGAGATCGCGAACAAAGGCTGGCAGAACGCCATGCGGGAGAACAATGAAATCCGCCTGGGCGCCAACGTGGTCCACGGGAAGGTAACCTACAAGGGCGTTGCCGAGGCCTTCGGCATGGGCCTGACACCCATCGGCACCTTTCTGTAGGCGACCCTGAAACGACAAAGCGGCGTGGCGGCTCCACGCTGCGGGCCGCCGCCGCTGTCTGAAACGCCTGGATGCCGGCCCCTTCGGCCTCAGCGGCTTTCCGGCGCCGCCGAGGGTGCATACCGCTCCAGCATCCGTTTGCGGGCCTGCTCCCAGTCCATCTCACTGTCGAACATGTATTTGGCAAACGCCAGGGTGTCATCTCCCCGGACCAGGGCGACAACCCCATCCAGCGAAAGGGCCCGATCAAAGGAGTCCCATGGGATGCTCCGCAGGGCCTTGTTTTTCCGGATGGTGATGGCCTCGTCCGTGAGCACGCCGGTGCGTTTGCGGCAGGATTTTTCGTAGACCTGCTGCTGGGTCCTGTCGGCGGCGCGCCGCATCAGCCGCAGGCCGCCATACATGAACGCGGCCATGAAGACGATCAGGAAGCCGGCGTAAAGAGCCCCCACCTGCATCTTGTAGATGGCAAGGGCGGTAGCCGCAAAGGTCACCACGGTAATCACCAGGAACGGGGAGACCCGCCGCCGTTTTTGCAGGGCCTTCTGCACCTTGAGGCTGTCGGCAAAGGTCAGGTAGCCCCGGAACCGTATCTTGGTCGCATCATTGCTCATCGGTTTTTCCTTCTCCTCACGCCATCCGCTGCGCTTCCCCGTATTTTTTGTCGAGACGCTTCGGGGAGATCCGGATGGGGGTTTTCAGTTCCTGCGCAAACAGGGAGACCTTGTACTCTTCGATCATCCAGAAGAATTCCTCCACGGCCCGGCGCTTCCCATCCGAACTCGCCGGGGTGAGGGATTTCAGGAGATCGCCCAGACGGTCGGTGTGGCGCTGGAGGTCGGCCGCCCTCGACCGGTCCCGCTCGAAATTCTCGACCGCCCGCCGGGCGCGGATGGTGATGGCGCGGACATACCGCGGGATATGGCCAAGGCGGTCGTCGTCATACAGTTCGAGGAAGTTTTCCGGCACCAGGTTGGCCAGGGCGTCCCGGAGCCCCGAGAGGAAACGGATGATGCCGTGATTGGCGCGGCTGCCGTTCTCGAGCTGGAATATCGTGGTGCGGCATTCGTGGTAGGCCGACAGAATCTCGACGGCCGCCGCCAGCTTCTCCCGGGCCGCCGAAGTCATGCGGGGGGGCACCGCCGCCAGGGCCGCATCAAAGTCGGCGCGGGCGCGGATGTTCCGGTGAAAAAGATCCGCCAGGACGCGCTCATACACCCGCCGCTCCACCGCCTTGACGCCGCCGAAATACTGGGCCGCTTCGGCGGCCGTCCTGGGCAATGAAACCTGTTTTTTCAGAAATTTCAGATCTTTTGACAGATAGAGGGAAAACAGGCGGACCATCCCGGCGCGATGGGCGGCCGCTGCCTTGGCCTGGTCCCGGAAGAGGTGCAGGGAGAGGGCTTCCCCGTCGGCCCGGAGCCCGGGGTAGGCGACCCATGTCTCCCCGCTTCTGCCGGTCAGGGTGAGGCTCTCCGGCAGGTCCGGGAAGTCCCAGCGGGTGATGCCCTCCCTTTCCCAACGGCGTTTGGCCGAGTCGAACGGGTCCCGGTCCATGGGGTCTGCTGCGCTCTTCCGGAGCACCTCCGGGTCCCGGCCCGAACGGATCTCCTCGCCCGAAGGCCCCATGATGGCGATCCGCATCCGGAGATGCTCGGGCAGCTCCGCCGCATTCCAGGCCGATGCAGGAATGCTGACCCCGAAGCGGCGGAAGATGAACTCGCCCAGGGCGGTGATCAGCGACCCCCGGCTTCGGTCCATTTCATCCACGATGGTCCGGACGGTGGTGTTGACGGGCACGAGCTGCTTCCGGTACTCCTTGGGCAGGCCTTTGATGAGGGCGGTGATCTTCTCCTCGAGAAGGCCGGGCACCACCCACTCAACCGCTTCGGGCGGAACCGACGGGGCCACGGACGAGGGGATCTGGACGGTCACGCCGTCCTCCTGCCGGCCCGGTTCGAAGACATAGTCCACGGGAAAGACCGTATTGCCCAGGGAGACCTGCTCGGGATACTGGTCGAGCTCTTGGGCGTCGGGCTGGTAGCGCCGAAGATCATCGGGGGTCATCCGGAGGAACTGGTCGCTTTTCCGGCCCTTGAGCAGCGCCCGCAGGGTCCGGACGTCATAGATCCGGCGGCCCAGCTTCTCGGCGTAGAATTGGCAGAGGTCCTCCGCCGAGATGAGGACGTCCCGCCGCCGGAGCCGGTCCTCGATCCCGCGGACCTCGCCGATGAGGGCCTGGTTGTGGACGATGAAGGGGAAAGGCTGGCGGATGTCGCCCTCGACCAGGGCACTCCGGATGAAGATCTGCGAGGCCGCTTCCGGGTCGATCTTCCCGAAGGAGACCGGCCGCCGGGCGATGATGACCAGCCCGAAGAGGCTGACCTGCTCGTCGGCGACCACCTCCCCCCGGTTTTTTTCCCATCGGGGGTTGCTGTGGCTGTATCTGCAGAGATCGCCCCCCGCCGCCTCGAGCCACGCGACGTCGATGTTGGCGACGACCCGGGCAAAGAGGCGGGAGGTCTCGACCATCTCGGCCGCCACCACCCAGGGCCCCGAGGTCTTGAAAACCCCCGATCCGGGGAAGATCATGGCCTCCCGGTCCCCTGCAGCCTGGTAGATGAACTTCTCCCTCTTTGTAGCGATGTTGGAGAGAAATCCGGCCAGGATCGACGTGTGCACGGCGGTGTAGAAGGGCGTGAAGGGTGCGCCCTCTTCGGATGTCCGGTCGAGGGAGGCCTGGTCCCGGATGTCATGCTCGTCCAAGATCACGCGGAGCTGGTAGTGGATGTCGCGCCATTCCCGCATCCGCTTGAACGAGAGGAAATTCTTCCGGCAGTAGGCGCGCATCCGGCTGATGGATTTCACCGCCGCCTTGGTCTCGTGGTAGCGGTCCCAGATCTGGAGGAGGGTGATGAAATCGGAGGCGGCGTCCTTGAACGGCGCATGGGCCTGGTCGGCCTGGGCCTCCTTGCCCGTGGGCCGCTCCCGGGGATCCTGGATGCTGAGGGCCGCCGCCAGCACGGTCATCTCCCGGAGGCAGCCGGCCTCGGCCGCCGCCAGCAGCATGCGGGAGAGGCGGGGGTCCACGGGGAGCCGGGCCATCACCCGGCCCC
>CAJXSB010000377.1 GCA_913060435.1 uncultured Desulfococcus sp. | reverse complement strand
CGCCCCCGACGGCGGGCGGCTGAGCGCCTCCGCCCGGGCCGACGTCCGGCAGGCAATCGAGCTGGGTCTCCATGTCGACTGCGGGCTCCACGACTTTCTGAGCGACGATCCGGAGATCCGGGAAGCCGCCGACCGGCGCGGGGTGATGATCCGGGATATCCGCAAGCCGCCGCCGCGGGACGCCCTCCATTTCTTCACCGGGGAGATCGAATCGGTGGCGGCCTTCAAGATCGCCGTTTTGGGCACCGACTCCGCCGTGGGCAAGCGCACCACGGCGTGGATCATCGTGAAGGCCTTTGAGGCGCTGGGCTGCCGGGCCGAAATGATCGGCACCGGCCAGACCGCCTGGATGCAGGGCGCCCGCCACACCCTGGTCATGGACGCCCTGGTGAACGACTTCGTATCGGGCGAGATCGAGCACGCCGTCGTTTCGGCCTGGCGGGAGGCCCGGCCCGATGTCATCGTCATCGAGGGCCAGGGGAGCCTCATGAACCCGGCCTACCCCGGCGGATTCGAGATCCTGGCAGCCGGCCGCCCGGATGTGGTGGTGCTCCAGCATGCACCGGCCCGGCGCGACTACGACGGGTTCCCCGGATATCTTATCCAGCCCCTGGCCCACCAGATCCGGGCTGTCGAGATCCTCTCCGGGAAGCCGGTGGCGGCCGTGACCGTGAACCACGAGGAGCTATCTCCGGAGCGGATTCCCGGCGTCTGCGCGGCCATCTGCCGGGATGTCGGGGTCCCGGCCTACGACGTCCTCCGGGACGGCGCCGGTAAACTGGCGGCGCAGCTGATGCCCTATGTCCGCGACCGGGAGAAGCTCCAGTCCTGGGCCGCGACCTACCGGCCGGAATGCCCGCCAATCTAAGCACCTGCTCAAAAATTGGAAACAACAGCGCCTTTTCAACAGGCGCTATTCGGGTTTGCGATGCCGTGCGGGCCACAACCCCAACTTCCTGAACGGATACCGATGCCATGATCAACACGCCCTCCGCGTCCGCCCCGGGCCTTCGGGCGGACGGCGGCCCCGACGGCCCCTTTGCGGCGCTCCGCGTCTTTGACCGCCTCGAGGTGGGCCCCGTCACCCTCACCCCCGAGCGCCTCGTCGCCCCCTACCGGCTCCACTACGGCGGGAAAACGGATGCGACCGAGCTGATCTACGCCTACGAAGCCCCGGTGTTTGATCCCGACAACCCTGAATCCCGAAACCTGGCGGACATGGTCGCCGCCCAGGCGGCCCTCAACTACGGCCTCTTCTGTCGGGAGATCCACTTCATCGGCACCTACGACGCCACGGACCGGTCCTTTCTCCGGGATATGGCCGAAAACACCGCCCGGGAGATCACCGTCAAGAAATTCCTGGAGCCGAACCCCTTCCTCGTCGGCGAGGCCGGGGCGCTGAAGGCGGTGCCGCAGAAAAAATATCTCCAGGCCCGGCTCACGTTCTCCCCGTCAGCCGAAGCGGCGCCCCCGGCGTGGCGGCTGTGGGAGACGGACCGGAACCGCCACTGCATCCTTTCGAGCGGCGGCAAGGACAGCCTCCTCAGCCACGGCCTCATCACTGAGCTGGGACGGGAGTCCCACCCGATCTTCATCAATGAATCGGGGCGCCACTGGTTCACGGCCCTCAACGCCTACCGTCACTTCCGGGAGAACATCCCCCGCACCGGCCGCGTCTGGGTCAACTCCGACCGGCTCTTCAACTGGATGCTGCGGCGGATGCCTTTCATCCGGAAGGACTTCCAGAGCGTACGCCATGACGAGTATCCCATCCGCCTCTGGACGGTGGCCGTATTCCTCTTCGGCGCCCTGCCGCTGATGCGCCGACGGGGCATCGGCCGCCTGGTCATCGGGGATGAGTTCGACACCTCCCGCAGGGTCGTTCACCAGGGCATCCCCCACTACGACGGCCTCTACGACCAGTCGATCTGGTTCGACAACGCCATGTCCCGGTATTTCCAGCGCAAAGGGTGGGCCGTCAGCCAGTTCTCCCTGCTCCGGCCCCTCTCGGAGCTTCTCATCGAAACCATCCTGGCCAAGCGCTATCCCGACCTCCAGGCCCACCAGACCTCTTGCCACGCGGCCCACAAGGAGGGGGAGCGCGTCCATCCCTGCGGCAGGTGCGAGAAATGCCGCCGCATCGTGGGCATGCTGACGGCCGTGGACGAAGATCCCCGGCGCTGCGGCTACACGGAATTACAGATCGAAGCCTGCCTCAAGGCGCTTACGGAGAAGGGAGCCTATACCCAGCTTGCCGCAGAATCCGCAGCACTCCTGAAGATGCTGGCCGACAAGGGGCGGATTCCGCCATCCGCCGCTTCCGGGGCTCCGGCGGGGGAGGTTCTCCACCTCCGGTTCGATCCCGTGGTCTCCCCCATGGACGCCATCCCCGTCGACCTCCGGGAACCCCTCTACCGGATCTACCTGGAGCACGCCCGGGGCGCCGTCCGGCGGAGAAAGCAACGCTGGACCGCCTTCGACCCGTTCACGGCCCCGGAAATGGGGGCCCCATACCCCTTTGAGCCCTCCCCGGTCCCGGAGAATACCGACCCGGCATTGGGGCGCGGCCCCGGGAACGCCTATCTCTGGGGGGAGCTCTGCTGGCCCGACGCCGAAGACCGCTTTGAGACGGTCGACACCGTGCTGCTTCCCGTCGGCGCCATGGAACAGCACGGCCTCCACCTTCCCCTCGACACCGACGCCCACGACGCCGAATACCTCGCCCGCAAGGTGGCGGAAGCCTGCAGCGACCCCAAACCCATGGTCCTGCCCCTGATCCCCTACGGCGTCTCCTACCACCACGACGATTTCCCCGGGACCGTCAGCATCGACAACGACACCCTGGCCCGCCTGGTCTACGACGTCGGGATGAGCGCGGCCCGGAACGGGTTCCGGAAGCTGGTGATCATCAACGGCCACGGCGGCAACAGCCCGGCGCTCAACCACGCGGCCCAGATGATCAACCGGGACGCCAGGATATTCGTCTGCGTGGACACCGGCGAGACCAGCGATGTGGACATCGACCGCCTGGTGGAGACCCCCAACGACGTTCACGCCGGTGAAATCGAGACCAGCACCACCCTGGCCATCCGCCCCCACCTCGTCCGGATGGACCGGCTCCAGCGGGAGGTCCCCGAGTTCACGGTCCGCTACCTCAATTTCACCTCCAAACGGGGCATCTCCTGGTACGCCCACACGGAAAAGATCTCGGCCAGCGGCATCATGGGCGATCCCACCAAGGCCTCGGCCGAAAAGGGCGCACGGATGTGGGAGATCATGATTGCGCACCTGGTTGCCTTCGTGGAGGAGATCAAGCACATGACCCTGGAAGAGATCTACCAGCGGAGATACTGACCCATGAAGATCACCCGCATCGATGCCCGGCCGGTGCCCATGCGGCTTGGGGAGCCCTACAAGATCGCCTACGAGACCGTGGATACGGCCGTCAACATCTTCCTGCGCCTGACGACATCCAGAGGGATCATCGGCTGCGGCTGCGCCGCCCCGGACCGGGAAGTGACGGGTGAAACCCCCGAATCGGTCCTGTCGGCGGTGTCGGATGTGGTCCGGCCGGTCTTCACGGGCGCCGACCCCCTGCGCCTGGTTCGGCTCATGGAGAAAATCCGGCCCCGACTCGCGGGGCAGCCGTCGGCCCTGGCCATGGTCGACATGGCCCTATACGATATTCTGGGCAAGGCGGCAGGCCTGCCCCTGTTTCGAATCCTGGGCGGCTTCCGGGACCGCATCCGCACCAGCGTCACCATCGGCATCCTTCCGGAGCGGGAGACCGTCCGTCGTGCCGCTGCCTTTGTGCACGAGGGGTTCACAGCCCTCAAGCTCAAAGGCGGCATCGACGTAGAGGACGACATCCACCGGGTCCTGGCCGTACGGGCGGCCGTGGGAAGAAAGATCGAGCTCCGGTTCGACGCCAACCAGGGCTACTCGGAGGCGGAATCGCTCCACTTCGTCGCAGAGACCCGGCCGGCGGGACTGGAGTTGATCGAACAGCCGACACCCCGGCGCCGGGATGCCCTTCTGGGCCGGGTCACCTCCGGCGCCGCCATCCCGGTCATGGCAGACGAGAGCCTCATGAGCCTCAAGGACGCCTTCCGGCTGGCCCGGCGGGAACTGGCCGACATGATCAACATCAAGCTCATGAAGGTGGGCGGCATCGACGAAGCGTTGAAAATCAACGCCGTCTCCAGCGCTGCCGGGCTCGAGGTGATGGTGGGCTGCATGGACGAGTCGGCCCTGGCCATCGCCGCCGGGCTCCATTTCGCCATGGCGCGGCCCAATGTCCGGTATGCCGACCTGGACGGCCACCTGGACCTGATCGGCGACCCGGCCGCCGGCGCCGTGCGCCTCCGGCGGGGCATCCTCTACCCCACCGGCCGTCCGGGCCTCG
>CAJXSB010000376.1 GCA_913060435.1 uncultured Desulfococcus sp. | reverse complement strand
CAAACCCAACAAGGCCCGCGATGTCCACATGGGCCTTGACGGTCAGAACTTCGACTGCGTCCGGTGCCATACCACCATCCTGCACAACATCGCCGGCCGCACCTATGCGACACCGGCGGCCCGGGATCGCAAAAGTCTGGTTGAGGATGATCTCGCCTCGAAGATCACCTGCGAATCGTGCCATACCAGCACCCCCCACAAAGCCGGTTCCAAACCCAATGACCACACCGACAAAGTCGCCTGCCAGAGCTGCCACATCCCGAAATTCGCGCGGGTCAACCCCACCAAGATGTCCTGGGACTGGTCGACTTCGGGACGGAAGAAAGACGGCAAACCCTACAAGGAGAAAGGGCCGTTGGGAAAAGCCTCCTACGATACCAAGAAAGGCGATTTCGTCTGGGCGAAAAATGTCATCCCCGAATACTTCTGGTTCAACGGCTCCATCAATTCCATTACCGCAAGGGATATGATCGACCCGAGCCGGCCGGTCCAGATCAACTGGCCCGTCGGCAGCCGGGACGACGCCAACGCCCGGATATTCCCTTTCAAGATTCACCATGGCAGCCAGCCCTATGACAAGGTCCACAAGACCCTCCTGGTCCCCCACCTCTTCGGGAAGAAAGGAAGCGACGCCTACTGGGCCAGCTACGATTGGAAGCGTGCACTGGAAAGCGGCATGCGCCATGCGGGGCTGCCCTTCAGCGGTGAGTTCGATTTTGTGGAGACCCAGTATGTCTATCCAACGACCCACATGGTGGCGCCCAAGGAGAACAGTGTCTCCTGCGGGGAGTGCCACGTGCGGGAAGGCAGCCGGCTCGCAAACCTCTCCGGCTTCTACATGCCGGGACGGGACAGCTTCAAGGTGCTCAACACCCTTGGGTGGGGCATTGTCCTCGCCTCCCTGGTTGGCGTCCTGCTCCACGGGATCGGCAGGATCTTTACCAACGGCAAATCCCGCCGGCAACAAAAGTAGGCCTCCGGCGGATACAAGGAGGAACAGGCTATGACAGACATCAAGCGCAGGAATATCTACCTATATACGCGATATGAACGGTTCTGGCACTGGCTCCAGGCGGTGCTGATCATGATCCTTCTGGTTACCGGTTTCGAAATTAATGGAACATTTTCCCTCCTGGGGTTCCATACGGCCGTCCGGGTGCACAACGTGACCGGTATCACCTGGTTGATCGCCTTTGCCTTCTTCGCCTTCTGGGTCTTTACCACCGGCGAATGGAAACAGTATATCCCGACCACCAGAAAGATGTTCGCGGTGGTCCGCTACTACGGCTTCGGGATCTTCCGCGGAGAGCCGCACCCGGTTCCCAAGCGGAAGGAGGCAAAGCACAACCCACTGCAGCGTCTCACCTATCTCTCCCTGGCAGCGCTGCTGCTGCCCCTGCAGATGTTGTCGGGGCTGCTCTACTGGCTCTATAATTCATGGGCGGAATACGGGCTTTCCGGCCTGGCCCTGTCGCCGGTCTCCTTCGTCCATACGGCCCTGGCGTTTGCCATTCTCTCCTTCTTCATCGTCCATGTCTACATGACCACCACGGGACACAGCATCCTCGCCCATACCAAGGCCATGATCACCGGATGGGAGGAGGTGGCAGAGGATGAGGATGTGGAGGATTGGGAGAAGAAGGCGGTGTAGACAGATTGCCGGAGAAGCCTTTGGCGGGCTTTGGCGAATGGATGGGTGTTTTCCGCGGGATCGAAGCCGAGGGTGTCAGAAGAGGCGCTCCAGCAGTTCAAAGAGCGGATAGACCAGCTGGCCGACGCCCCGGTCGAGCACCACCACGATCTGGCCCAGGCCCCGGATTGCCAGCCCGATCTGGCAGATGGCCAGGGCCCCCAGGGCGAACTGGGCCAGCGCAATGGCCCCGATACCGAACTGGGCAATGGTGACGACACCGACGCCGAACTGCCCAACGGCGATGATCCCCCTGGCCACCCGCGGCCGGAAGTATTTGTACTTGAAGCAGACATGGACCAGGGGCAGGCCCCACAGCTCGGTCCTGGAGCGGTACTCGAAGCCGAAGCCGCTCCAGACCTTTTCATAAGGCTTCGGTGCCCCGCAATGGGGGCACATCATCGCCTCCCGGCTGACCGTCTTTCCACATTCCCGGCAGTTCGACAGGTTCCCCATCCGAGTGTCCCATCCTTCCCTGAAAGCGTCCATCCACAGCACGCTGATAAGATTCAGTAGAGGTCGTACTGCGCCACGCGGCCGTCCAGACCGGCGTTGCGCATCGGCTTTTTCCAGGCGGCCTTGAGCCCGATCCGCTTGATCATCTCCCGGTTGCCGAAGTATATGGTGGCAGAAGAGCCCTTGCATCGCTGCTTTAGAAAATCGCCGAACGCCTTGAAGAAAAGCGCGAGATCCCCTGCGGGCTTCATGCGAATGCCGTAAGGGGGATTGCAGAGGATCGCCTGGTCTTCGAGGCCGGAGAGATCTCTGTAATCCCGGTGCAGAACTCGGATGCCGCCGCCGCCTGGAAGCGTGCTGCAGTTGATCCGGGCGGCTTTGACAGCATCCCGGTCGATGTCTCCGCCGCTGATAAGCCCCTCGGGCAGCGGCGTCATTTTTTCATCTGCCTCGCGTTTGACCCGCTCCCAGACGGCCGCCTTGAAGTCGGGAAGAAATGAAAACCCGAACCGGGGCCTCAGATATCCTGAAGGGATGCGGCAGACCGCCATCATCGCCTCGCAGAGAAGGGTTCCGCCGCCGCACATGGGATCGTGGAGGGGGCGCTCGCCCCGCCAGCCGGAGAGGGCCACCATGGCTGCGGCAAGGGTCTCCTGCATGGGCGCCTCGACGGATGCGCGACGGTAGCCCCGCCGGTGAAGGGATCCCCCCGAGGTATCAAGGCTGATGGTCGCTTTATCCCGGGCAATGAAGAGGTTGAGCCAGATCGCCGGTTCGAGTGGATCGACATCGGGGCGCCGCCCGGTGCGGCTTCGGAATGCATCGGCAACGGCATCCTTCAGGCAGAGGGCGGCAAATTTGGAATGGCGCAGCGCGTCGTTTCCGGAGACGTTCGCAAAAATGCCGAAGGTGTCGTCGAGGGAGAAGAGCGCGCTCCAGTCGACGGCCCGCCCGGCCCGGTAGAGGTCGTCGCGGTCCCGGCACCGGAACGAAACGAGGGGGGCCAGAATCCGGGAGACCAGCCTCGCGTTGTAGTTGATGTGGTACAGCACCGCCGGGTCGGCCTGGAAATATATGCCGCGAAAGCCGCCTTTGATGTGGGCTGCACCGAGCTTCGCGAGCTCCCCTGCCGCAAGGTCTTCGAATCCGCCCGCGGCCTGTGCAAAATATCGCCGGGTCTTCTGATACTCAAACACTTTGCGTCCTGCCTTCATGGTTTATTTCGGGATGCCTGGGACAATGCCATCTCCTTTACCACCCCCTTTGGTTGAAATCCACACCAAAAACGCCTTCGGCACCGGACATTGGGCCGCCACGGGGTTTTTATGAAAAACCCGCTCGGTTCCGATCTCCATACCACCGGCAGTCCGGAAGACCTGTGCAGGACCATTTGAAAATAGTGGATGAATTATGGTATCACAACGTACATTTGGTGCCTGCGCATCCCCATCGTGGCTTTAAAATCGGACGGTTTATCTGGGGCGCTACATCCTGCTGCAACATTTGGATCATTCAAAAAAATTTTGGACGGAGGCAGTTTATGAAATACTCGGTTTTACATTCACTTGTTTGTATCTGCTGCAGTGCGATGCTGATAGCGTCCTGTGCAGGCACCAAGCTGACCCGGAGCCAGGTGGGCCCCGCATTCCAGGGAGCGCCCGTTTCGAATATCCTGGTGATCGCTGTAACGAAACAGCCGGAAAACCGGCGCCTTTTTGAACAAAAATTCGTGGTACAGTTGAAGCAGGCCGGCGTCGATGCCGTTTCGAGCATGAAAGCCGTCCCCATGCCCTCCGATCTGAAGCTCGAGAAGAGTGCGATCCTGGCGGCGGTCGGCAAATATGGTGCGGACGCGGTGATCATCACCCATCTGAAGGGAAAAACGGAGCAGGAGATCCTTACACGGAGCTCTTATGATGGGCTCGGCTTTTACAACAATTACGGCCGAATATACAACTATGCCCATGACCCCGGCTATGCCCGGACCCAAACCGACGTCCAGCTGGAAACCAATCTCTACGATGTCGAGACAGAAAAGCTTCTCTGGTCCGGCCAGTCGACATCAATGGACATCGACAGTCGAAAGCAGGTCATCGATGAAGTGATCCAGGTGGTGATTCGCGACCTTCAGAAACATGGGATTATCGCTTCGAAATGACACCGCTGCGATCCAACTGCCGGGCCGCAGCGGCGGATCTGCGATGAGAACGATTCCGCAAAAATCGCTTGACGCCCTAACGTGTTTCCGGTAAGGAAACGACAATGACAAACATGAATA
>CAJXSB010000375.1 GCA_913060435.1 uncultured Desulfococcus sp. | reverse complement strand
GCCGTTGTGGAGCGGCTGGTGGCGGTGCAAAAGTCCCTCGAAAAGGCCTGCCGGATCGATCCGGACCTGACCCCCCGTGCGGAGGGGCTTGCCGACGCCGCGTTTCGCATCGAAGATGTCGTGGAGGGGCTGCGAGGCTATCTCGACACAGTGCAGATGGACGAAGGGCGGCTTTCGGAGGTCGACGACCGGCTTGACCGGATCCGCACCCTCAAGCGCAAATACGGCGGTTCCCTCGCCTCGGTGGCCGCCCGCCTGGAAAAAATCGACGCGGCGCTGGCCGGGATCGAGAACCTGGGAGAGGAGATCGCCAAGGCGGAGGAGGACCTGGCCCGGAACCGGGAGGCCCTTTCGGCCCAGGCCCTGGCGCTCTCCCGGAAGCGGGCCGAGGTCGGGCGGGCCCTGGCGGCGGCGGTCGAGGCGGAGCTCGACCGGCTCCAGATGTCGAGCACACGGTTTGAGGTCGCCATGACCCGTCCTGCGGCGACGGATGCGACCCATCCGGACCTGGTCTGGGAGGATGCGGCGATCGGCGAGACCGGCATCGACCGGGCGGCCTTCATGATCGCGCCCAATGTCGGCGAGGCCGTGAAGCCCTTGTCGGCCATCGCCTCGGGCGGTGAGCTGTCGCGGGTCGTTCTGGCCCTCAAGGCGATCCTCGCGGCGACGGACGCGGTGGAGACGCTCATTTTCGACGAGGTGGACGCCGGCATCGGCGGGGGGGTCGCCGAGATTGTGGGCCAGAAGCTCGCCGCCCTTTCCCGTCACCACCAGGTCCTCTGCATCACCCATCTGCCCCAGATCGCCAAGTTTGGCGACCACCACTTCGCCATTGCCAAGTCCGTCCACGAAGGACGGACGCGGACGACCATCCACCCTCTCGACGACGGAGCGCGTGTTCAGGAGCTGGCCCGCATGCTGGGGGGCGTGGAGCTGACCCAGGCGACCCTTGACCACGCCAGGGAGATGTTCGAAAAAAAATAAGGCGGCGGTTCAGTGCATGAGGCCGGGCAGAAAGAGGGCGATTCCGGGGAAGATGGTGACCATGGCCACTACGAGGAAGATGGCTGCGAGGAACGGAAGCCCCCCCCGGAACACCGTCTCCATGGGCACCTCCGCGACACCGGCGATGACAAAGATGTTGAGCCCGAGGGGAGGCGTGATGAGGCCCGCCTCCATCATCAGCACCGAGATGACCCCGAACCAGACGGGGTGGAACCCCAGCGTGAGGATCGTCGGGAAGATGACGGGCAGGGTCAGCACCATCATGGATGTGGCATCGAGAAAGCACCCCAGCACCAGATATCCTGCCAGGATGATCGCCAAGATAAGGTAGGGGGAGAAGGGGAGGCCCCCGAGCCAAGCGGCCAGGGTCATGGGGATGAGGGTGAGGGCCATGAAATAGGTGAAGACATAGGCCCCCGCCAGGATGCAGAAGATCATCACCGAGACCTTTACCGTGGCGGTAAGAGCGGCGATGATCACCGGCAGGGTGAGCCGCCGGCGGCAGCCGGCCACCACAAAGAGGAAAAAGGCGCCGACGGCGCCGGCTTCGGTCGGGGTGAAGATGCCGAAATAGATCCCCCCCATGACGAGGAGGAACGCCGCCAGGAGCTCCCAGATCCGGGACAGCGCCCGAAGCTTCTCCCGAAGCGGCACCGGTTCGGGGCTCGACGGCGCCGTGGACGGCCGGAGCCGAACCCAGATCATAATGACAGCGATATAGGCCCCCGCCAGGAGGAACCCCGGCAGAAACCCCGACACCAGCAGCTTGCCGATGGACTGTTCCGTCAGGATGCCGTAGACGACAAAGCCGAGGCTGGGCGGAATCAGGAACCCCAGGGTGCCGCCGGCGGCGACGGTGCCGGTGGCGATGGGGGCGGCGTAGCCGAAGCGTTTCATTTCCGGCAGGGCGACGCGGCCCAGGGTGGCCGCGGTGGCCACCGAAGAGCCGCAGATGGCCGAAAAGCCGGCGCAGGCCCCGATGGTGGCGATTCCCAGCCCGCCGGGCAGACGCCGGAGCCACTTGTCGGCGACGTCGTAGATCCCCTTGCTCAGGCCGGCGGCCGACGCCAGCTCTCCCATGAGCACGAACAGGGGGATCACGGTAAAGGCATAGGCGGTGAAGGTCCCGTAGAAGGCGCGCGCGAGGGTGGGCAGGGCGACGGAGAACGAGGTGATCCAGCTCACCCCGCAGAAGCCGACCGCCGCCAGCGCAAACCCGATGGGGGTCCCGATGAGCAGGAGCAGAAAAAGGAGCGCGATGCCCAGCATGCCGACGGCCTGGGGGTCCATCGGCTACCTCGCAGGCCCGCTGCCGCGCTGGCGGCCGGGGACCGGAAAGTCCGCCAGCGCGGTTAAGAGCTGGCGTGCCATTTCAAGGCAGAGGCTGAAGGCTCCGGCCGCGAGGAGAAAATAGAGAGGGTAGATGGGGATGCCGAGGGCGTCGGTGGTGGTGCCGGCGTGGATCTCCTCGACCCCCGACACCCCGCTCTGCCAGGCGAGCAGGCCGACAATGGTGATGGAGACGAGATGGGAGAGGACCTCCAGAATCGCCCTCGCCGCAAGGGGCAGCCTGTCGAGGAGCAGGGTGACGCGGACATTGGCACCCTCACGGTGGGTGTAGGCCAGGCCTGAAACGGCAAAGACGGCCAGCATGAGCCGGTTGAGTTCGATGCTTCCGGTGACGGGCCGGGAGAGGAAGGCGCGGCCGGAGACATCCACGGTGGTGAGGAGCATCATGGCCATCACCCACCCCATCCCCCCGTAAAGGCTCAGGCGGATGAGCCGGTCGATGCCGGCCGAGAGCCGGCCCCGGGGCCGGTCCGGGCCGCTCACCCCGCGCTCCGGCCGTGCGGCCTGCCGGCCCGGGGTCGGGAGCTTCCGGCATTTCTCAGGTCAGTAGGGGCAGGCATCGAAATGGACCCCCACCTTTTCCAGCTCCTCCTTGAACATTACAAGGGATTGTTTCGAGGGCAGCCCCTCGGCTTCGAGGGATTCGGCCCAGGTGACGAGCATCTCCCGGAAGCGGTCGTTCCAGCGGGCCTTCTCCTCGGGCGAAAGGTCGTGGATTTCCATGTCCTGCCGGAACTCGTCCATGATGCTCCGATACCACTCCTCGTGAAATATGCCGGCGATCTTGTAGGCGTCCCGCCCCACGGATTCGATGATCGGTTTGAGGTCCTCGGGTACGCCCGCCCAGAATTTCCGGTTGACGAAGAGGCCCTCGGCAACACACCCGAAGGAGACGGGCACGCCATATTTCGCGACCTCGTTGAGTTTGAAGGCCTTGACCAGCGCCGGACAGGTGACGACGCCGTCGATGACGCCGGTCTCCATGGAGAGGTAGACCTCGCCCAGGGGCATGAAGACGGGCGTAGCGCCCAGGGCTTCGATGGCGCGGGTCTGCAGCCCGCCGGGGCTCCGGACCTTGAGTCCTTTCAGGTCTTCCAGGGTTTCGACCTTCCGGGTGGTCCAGAGGTGGGCCATGACGCAGCTGTTGATGTGGAGGACCTTGACGTCCCCGAATTCCTGGTGGAGGACGCGGTCGTACATGGCCATCCCCGCCTCGGCCCCCTTCCATTTGGCCGGGCATACGATGGGAGCGGAGAGAACGTCGCTCAGGGGGAACCGGCCCGGGGTCCAGGTCAGCGTGGCGTATCCCATGTCCGACAGGCCGGTCCGGACGATGTCGTAGTGGTCCGGCCCTTTCCCCAGGGCGCCGCCGGCGTACATGGTGTAGGTGATTCGACCGCCGCTCCGCTGCTTCATCTCTTCGAGCATGGGAATCCAGAGCTGCTGCACATCCGCACCGGCCGGAACGTGCCAGGTGCTGAAACGGATATGGACGGCCTTTTCCGCTGCAGGCGCGTCGGCGACAGGGCCGAGCGGCAATAGCAGGGCAAGGAGGATCCAGAGGGCGGATTTGATCCAGACCTGTTGTTTCATGTTGCCTCCTGACGATGGAGCGTTCCGGTTCAAGGTCCGGAAATTATATCGAAGCCATGGCCGCCGTCAAGGGGTAACGGCCGCTGGCGTTTCGTGTCTTCTGTGCCGGCGTTTTCCATTTTCCATCCTAATCTGCGCTGCCGGCGGCTTCGAAGCTATATCCGAAAAAGGTTTCGGCGATGGTGTCGCTGGCGCGGTTGATCTTGCACTGGAGCTGGTCGGTAAACTCGTGGAGTCCCATTCGGAAGACGTGGTCGATATCCATGAAGCCCATCTCGGCGCAGAGGGCACCGAGGCGCTGCTCGGCCGGATTCCGGTAGGTGCCGGCGGGCGTGCCCGTAATCTCGTGGAGGGATGCCTGGGCCGCATTGATGCACCGGAGGATCGAGCGCGCGAACTGGCGGTCGAAGACCAGAAACTCGGCCACCCGGTGCGGCAGGATCCGGCCGCACCGCTGCCGGTAGGCCTCCAGCCCCCCGGTGGCCCGGAGGAGC
>CAJXSB010000374.1 GCA_913060435.1 uncultured Desulfococcus sp. | reverse complement strand
ACAGTTGTATGGCTTTGTGGTTAAGGGCGAGCCTGCGCCGGGATCGGCGCAATAAGAGGATCTGCTGATATCTGATTGATCCTTCGATTACTCCCGCTGAATCTTGAACTTTTTCATCTTGTAGCGCAGCACCCGCTCGCTGATACCCAGATGTTCGGCGGCACGGGTCTGGATCCCGTCGTGGGTTTCCAGGGCGGTGATCAGCATCTCTCGCTCGACCGCCTCCAGACGTTCCTGGAGGGTGCCTTTGTCGTCGGCCGTGTGGAAGCGGACCTCGGGGGGCAGGTCGGCGGGACGGATCACGCTGCCCCGCACCAGGGTGGCCATGCGCTGGATCAGGTGTTCGAGCTCCCGGACATTACCGGGGAAGCTGTATTTGACCAGGGTGGCCAGGGCGTCGGGATGCAGGGACATGGGGCGGCCGCTGTATTTGTCGAGAAAAAAGGCCGCCAGGGCGGGGATATCCTCCCGTCGCTGCCGGAGGGCGGGGATGGGGATCTCCAGGACATTGAGGCGGTAGTAAAGATCCTCGCGGAACCGGCCGTCGGCGCTCATCGCCTTGAGATCCCGGTTGGTGGCAGCCAGCACCCGCACATCCACGGCCATGTCGGATTCGCTGCCCACCCGGGTGATGCGTCCCTCCTGGAGGGCGTGCAATAGCTTGGCTTGCAGGGGCTGGGGTAATTCCCCCACTTCGTCCAGAAAAAGGGTGCCCTGGTCCGCCAACTCGAAGCGGCCCTTGCGCCGGGATGCCGCACCGGTAAAGGCGCCTTTCTCGTGGCCGAACAGTTCGGATTCGAAAAGGTTTTCGGGGATGGCGGCGCAGTTGACCTCGATGAACGGCTGGTCCCGCCGGGGGCTCAACAGGTGGACCAGGCGGGCGATCAGCTCCTTGCCGGTGCCGGTCTCACCGGTGATAATGGACGCCCACCGGGTGGGAGCGACGCGGCTGACCAGGGAGAGCACCTCGCGCATGGCCGGGCTGTCGCCGATCACCTGCAGGGGCAGCGGTGCGGTTTCGGCCGCATCGGAAACCGCCGCCGCCTCTTCCGCAATGCTGATGGACTCTTCGATACGGCGGATACGCTCAAGAAGATCGGTCAGGTCCACCGGCTTTTCCAGAAAATCGTCTGCTCCCAGCTTCATTACCGTCACCGCCGTATCCACACAGCCGTGGGCGGTGATCATGATGCTGCGTACCATGGGATTGAGGGCTTTCATCGCTTCCAAAAGCTGGTCCCCGGTCATGCCGGGCATGCGGTGATCCAAGAGCACCAGCTGAAAAGGGACCTCCCGAAAGCGTTTGAGGGCCGCAGGGCCATCCTCCGCGTCCTCGACCGGGTAACCCTGGTTTTCCAGAAAGCCCTTGAGCAACTCCCGCTGCAGGGGCTCGTCATCCACAATGAGAATCCGCATGGCGCTCCTTTTCCGTTCAGGCGTCCGCCGAAGCAGCCGGGCGCGGTTTTAACAGGGGCAGGGCCACGTCGATGCGCAGCCGCTGGGAAGGAACCTGGGTGAGGGTGATGGTGCCACCGTGGGCCTGGACGATGCGCTGGGCAATGGCCAGGCCCAGGCCGGAGCCTCTGGTTTTGGTGGTAAAATAGGGTTCCATCAGACGCTTGGCCACATCCTCCCCTTTGGAAAAACCGCCGTTTTCCATGCGCACCACGGCCTGTTCCGGGGTACGCCAGGCGCTGATCTGCAGATCACCGCCCTGGGGCTGGGCCTCCACGGCGTTTTTGATCAGATTTTCGAAGACCTCGGCCAGAAGATCCGGATCGCCCACAAGACTGCCGGCGTCATGGGCGCTGCCGGTCACCGCGATGCCGTTTGCGGCGCAGGTTTCCCGGTAGAGAATGAGGATCTGCTCCACCAGCGTCCCCGGCTCGACAGGCTGGTGCCGGGGAGCAAGGGGGCGGGCGTAGCGTTTCAACGCTCCCACAATGGTGTCGGTACGACGCACTGCCTGTCCTAAAGAGTCGAGCAGGGTCTGGTGTTGGGGCGTCAGCTCGGCCGCTTCCATACGCAGACGCTGGAGCCCCATGCTGATGGCGTTGAGCGGATTGCGGATCTCGTGGGTAATGGCGGCGGAGGCCCTGCCCAGGGCGGCGTCCTCCTTCTCGCGGGCCAAACGCTGCTCGAAGCGCTGCACCGCGTCGATGTGGGCGCGCTGAAAGCGGTTCAGCAGCCAGGAAAACAGCAGGCCCAGGGCCACAATCACTACCGTGAAGGCCAGAAATTCATGGCGCAGTTGTGTCATCCTGATGGCAAAATGGCTGGCTTCCACGCCGACCACCAACAGATTCCGGCCCAACCGCATGGTGGCCCGGGCCGTTTTGTTTTCCCCCGACCCCTCGAAGCGGACCTGGGGAATCGTTTCCGGCGGCGCCGTATCTGCCTTGTCGGCTTTGGCGATGGGGTCGAAGTGAATGTAGCGAATCCCCGCCAGGCGGGAGATCTGTTCGATCAGCGCGTCCAGACCGATCCGTTGCTGCAATTCCACCAGACGACGGTCCGCCATCGCCACCCGGATGCAGCCGCCTCCGCTGGTCGACGGCACACTGAAAAGATAGAGATGGCGGCCTGCAAAATGGCGCAGGCGGTTTTCGGCGCATTCGACAGCCTCTGCCTCATCCGGGAACCAGCCGGCCGGGCCCTGGGCAACCCCTGCGGCCCGCTCCACCCGGATGCCCAGCAGCCCCGCTTCCCTGGCGAATGCGGCAAGCTCGTCATCGGAAAAAGGCTCGACGGCGTCCAGATAATCCACAAACCGGGCCGAGCTGCCCAGAAAGGTCGTCAGGATCTCTTCGATGGTTTCCCGGGATAAAAGGGCGCGGTCCGCGTTCATGCGGATGGCTCCGGCAACCATCTGCACATGGTCCTGCACATGGCTGGAGAACGCCTGGGTCGCTTGACGAATCTGCCAGTAGTAGTAAGCCAGGAAAATCAGAATCAGGACGGTGATCACCACGGCATTGGCCTTCCACAAGGGCCGCAAGGGGGCAACGGAAGTCACTGGCACCCCCCTCTGCCACCGCCGCGCCCCATCCTGCGGCTGCGTCCGATACGGGAACGCACCCCGGTGGGATCCACCCGATCGTGGCCGTATCCCATGTGGGAGGCGTCGAACCGGGATGGGTCCGAAGTTGAATAATCCCCCCGGATGCGCACCACATCGCCTTCTTTCAGCCGGGGCGGGATGCCATCGGGGGGATACGCGACCCTGATTTCCTGACCGTTCACCATCCCCTCGCCTTGGGCTTCGCCACCCACAGGGGCCACCACCACCTCTGCCCGCTCCTCGTCGATGGAGCGGACGCGGCCGAGCATCACCTGATCCGCCAGAAGGGGATTCACAACGGCAAGGGCGGTCCAGACGGTCAACAGCGCTAAAAATACAAGTGTACGCCGCATCGGATCACCATGTTGGAATAGGATTGTATAGCATTCAAGATAATGTTTTTGGGCGGCGTTATCGGTCGTCGCAGTATTATCATACGGCTTCCTCCCTCTGGCCTTGCCAAAAGCATTATCTTAAACACTATAGCACCCACGTCGACTAATATACACGAACGGTCATGATTCCAGAAGCATCAAAATATCGATCTTCCGCTGCGGGGAGGATGCCACGGCGGAAGATCGCACAAGCCAGGTTGAAAAATCTGCATCAAACACTGGAGCAGTCACCGGCGGTGCTGCCGTTACCGGTGCCATCTCCCGGGCCATCACCACCGTTTCCGGAGCCATTGCCGGAACCATGGCCGCCACCACCGTTACCGCCACGGGCCAGGATCATGTCCGCACCCGCAGACACCGCATCCGTGTTGATACAGGTACCGCTTTTGCGGCCATTGCCACTGCCATCTTTGGGTCCCTTGCCACCGTTTCCGGTACCGTCACCGGGGCCGCGTCCGCCGCCACCATTGCCGCCACGGGCCAGGAGCATGTCCGTACCCGCAGACGCCGCATCCGTGTTGATGCAGGTACCGCGCTTACGGCCATTGCCACTGCCATCTTTTGGCCCCTTGCCACCGTTGCCGGTGCCGTCACCGGGGCCGCGTCCGCCGCCACCTTTGCCGCCACGGGCCAACAGCGGTGTATGATCGATCGGCAAGATCACCGACAGGTCTTCGGCTGTACCATCGGTTTTGATGGTCGAACAATCCCCGGTGCCCTTGCCACGGCCGCGGCGTCCCTGACCATTACCGGTAACCACAGGATTGCCATCCGCATCCACCAGACCGCGTTCCCGGGCCGAGGTGACGATGGCCGTGAACGTTTCGGTTGAAATGTACTGAGGCGTATAGGTTTCCCCCAGGACCCCGAGTTGGTACACGAAGCTACGCAGGTGGTTGCGGGATCCTTTGAGCAGGTTCTGATAAACGGCCACCAAATCTTCATCGTCGGCTTCATCAATGGCATCCAGCAGGTCGGCAATGTCCAGGTCCT
>CAJXSB010000373.1 GCA_913060435.1 uncultured Desulfococcus sp. | reverse complement strand
TTTTGGTCCGGCGCAATCTTTGCTCAGTTAATTTTGTTTCCGTTCCTAACCCCCGGCCGCATCTGAAAACGCGAATACGACCTTGGGTACCGGCCCATCCACCTCCGCCTGCAGACGGAGCCGGGCGGAAAACGACGACCCTTTGCGGGAAATGAACCCGTCCAGCAGATCCGTCGATCCGTTTGCCAGCAGCTGGGCCGCTACGTCCGGGGGGATCTCCCTGCGGGCGATGGTTCGCCAGATGACAAACCGGCAGCCCCCGTCCGCCTCCCGCCAGTTGGCGCAGCCATAGGCCTTGGGGCTGGCGGTCACATCACCGCCGCAGGCGGGGCATTTGCCGATGGGAGCCTGCGCCGACCCTTCCCCGGGCCGATCTTCAAAATCGAAACGGACCGACCAGAGATCTCCCTCCGGCAGGAGCTTCAAGGCGGCGGAGAACGGCGTCCCCTTCCGGGAGACAAATCCTTCCAGGGGACCGATTCGCCCCTTCTGTATCAGTTCCGCGGCCATCCGGGGAGTAATGGGCTTCCTGGCGATCTCCTTCCAGATCACAAAGCGGCATCCACCATCGGCGTCCCGCCAGTTGTCACAGCCATAGGATTTCGGGTTCTCCATGACATTCCCGCCGCACTGGGGGCATTTTCCGATAACGTCATCCCCGCCCGCAGGCGCCTCCCCCATCGGCGCCTCGCTCGCTTCCAGACGGACCTGCCACTGGCCGTCCATGTTGACCAGCCGGAGGATTCCGTTGAACGCCTCGCCCGCCGCCGAGACGAACCCCGACAGCGGACCGGCCTGCCGTGTTGTCAGCAGTGTGGAGACGATCTGCGGGGAGAGCCGTCTTCCGCTGATTTCGCTGGCGAGAACGAAGCGGCACCCGCCGTCGGCCTTCCGCCAGTTGGCGCAGCCATAGTCCCGTTTTCCGGAGATCACCTCCCCGCCGCATGCCGGACACGGCCCCAGTCCCCTGGGGCCGGCCTTGAACTCATCCATCATTGTTGTCACCATCGTTTTGATTTCGTTTAAAAATGTTTCATCAGACCCGCCGCCCCGGGCGATCCGCTCGAGCCGCGCCTCCCACCGGGCGGTCTCCCCGGGCGATGCCAGAATTTTAGCCGTCTGAAAACGACGGAGGGTGTCGATCAGCCGGCACCCCTTGTCCGTGGCGACCAGATGTTTTTTCCGGCGCACCACGTAGGCCCGAAGGAGGAGTGTTTCGATGATCTGCGCCCTGGTCGCCTGGGTTCCCAGGCCGACCTCCCCGCGGAAAATCTTCCGGAGTGCCGCTTCGGAGACATACCGCCCCGGCTGGCCCATGTCCTTGAGAAGGCGCGCTTCGGTATATTCGGGCGGCGCCTGGGTCTTCCGGCGCTCCAAAGCGGCATCCTCGACCCGGGCCGGATCCCCCTGGACCAGCGGCGGAAGATCTTCCGCAATCTCTTCATCCCCCTCCCCCCCGGAATTCGAAGGCCGCGCATCGCCGCCGTAGACCTGCCGCCATCCAGGACGCCGGGTGTTTCGACCCCGGGTCTGGAAGGTTTCCGCCGCCACCTCCGTGACCACATCCGTCTGTTCGTATTCATGAAAGGGATGAAATGCGGCGGCAAACCGCTTCAAGACCAGGTCGTAGACCTGTTTTTCCGCCTCGCCGGCTCCGGCGGGCAGCGGCGACAGGGGGATGAGCGCGTGGTGGTCGGTCAGCTTCGGGTCATTGAACACCCGCGTATTGGACGCGCGGATGAGCGAACGCTCCACCCCGGCAAACAGTTCGGGGTAGGCCCCCGAGAGCTTCTCGACCAGCGTCCGGACCAGCGCCACGTTCCCGGTCCCCAGGACCCTGGCATCGGTCCGGGGATAGGAGAGGCATTTTTTCCGCTCATAGAGCGTCTGGGCAATCTCGAGGGTCCGCTTGGCCGACAGGCCGAATCTCTGGTTGGCCTCCCGCTGAAGATCCGTGAGGGCGTAGAGCAGGGGCGGGGCCTCCCGCTTTTGCCGGGTTTTGACGTCGACCACCTGCCCCGTCTGCCCGGCAATGGCCGCCCGGATTTTCTCCGCCTCGGCCGCTGTGGCCAGGCGCCGCTGGGTGCCGCGGAACCAGGTCCCCCGCCACGGGCCTTTTTCATTGCGGAAACAGGCCCGAAGGACCCAGAACGGCTCCGGGGTAAAGGCTTCCCGCTCCCGCTTCCGGTCCACGATCAGGGCCAGCACGGCGGTCTGTACCCGGCCTACGCTGAAGACGTCCCGCCCTTTTTTCCGTTTGCCCCCTGCCCTTTGGGGTGCACTCTCCCGGGATAGCAGGGTGGCGGCCCGGGAGCAGCTCATGCCCACCAGCCAGTCGGCGATCTGCCGGGCCTGACCCGCACGCCACAGCCGGTCGTAGGCCGAAGCGGGCTGCAGATGGTCCAAACCGTCGCGAATAATCCCCGGGGTGAGCGCCTGGCTGGTCCAGAAGCGGAACACCCGTCCCTCCGCCGCAAAGCCGGCGGACATGAGGATGGTTCTGGCGATCACCTCGCCTTCACGACCGGCGTCCGTCGCGATGATCACCCGGTCCAGTGCCGAAGGCTCCAGAAGCCGTCGAATCAGGCGCAGCTGCTTCCGGGTTTTGGGGATGGGGCGGTACTGGAAGGTCTCGGGAATGATGGGAAGGGATTCCATGCGCCAGGCCTTCCACCTCGGATCATAGTCTTCGGGGGAGGCAAGCGCCACCAGATGTCCGACAGCCCAGGTAATGATATACCTGGCATCCGCCATATACCCCTCCCCTTTTCCGCGGACACCCAGTGCACGGGCAAAGTCCCGGGCCACCGAAGGCTTTTCGGTGAGGATGAGGGTTTTCAAGGCACCCGGCGCTTCCGTCATGGACCGATCATTCCCACGACGGCTCCGGTCATGCAGGTGGCAAGGGTTCCGGCAATAATGGATCGTACGCCCAGCGCGACAATCTCATCGCGCTTCTCGGGCGCCATGGTGCCCAGGCCGCCGATCATGATGCCCAGACTGCCGGGATTGGCGAAGCCGCACATGGCATAGACCATGATCAGGCGGCTTCTGTCGCTGAGGATCTCTGCGTCAAGGCGGCTGAGGTCCAGGTAGGCCACGAATTCGTTGATGACGGTTTTGGTGCCCATCAACGCCCCGGCGGCAGCGGCCTCGGACCAGGGCACGCCCATCAGCCACACCACCGGCCCCATGACCACGCCCAAAAGACGCTGGAGGGTCAGGGGACGGCCATCCAGGTGGGGAAGGAGCCCCAGGATCAGATTCACGAGATGCACCAGCGCCACCAGAACAATCAGCATGGCCACAATGTTGATCAGGAGCTGGATTCCCTGCACGGTGCCCCGGGTGACGGCATCCATGGCGCTCCGGGTCTCCTCGGCAAAGGCCAACCTGCCCGAGGTCAACGGACCGGTTTCCGGGACCATGATCTTGGCGATGGTCACCGCCGCGGGAACACTGATGATGCTGGCGGTCAGGATGTGCCCCATGATGCCGGGAACCGTGTCGCCCAGGATGCTCGCATAGAGCACCATGACCGTACCGGCGATGGTCGCCATGCCGCAGGTCATCAGGGTGAAAATCTCGCTCCGCGTCATACGGTTCAGGTAGGGCCGGATGAACAGCGGCGACTCGACCATCCCCACGAAGATATTGGCAGACACGCCGAGCCCCTCGGCACCGCCGAGCCGCAGGGTCCGCTCCAACCCCCAGGAGAAGCCCCTGACGAGCACAGGCAGAATCTTCCAGTAGAAGAGCAGAGAGGAAAGGGCGCTGGTCACCAGGACCAGGGGAAGGGCCTTGAAGGCCAGGATATATCCGGCACCGGGAAAGCGCTCCTCAAAGGGGAGCGGCGCCCCGCCCAGATAGCCGAAAACCATGGCCGTGCCGGCCTGGGTCGACTCCTCGAGGAAGAGCACCAGACGGTTCAAGGCCAGGAAGGCCTCCCGGAAAAGCGCCAGCTTCAGCAGCAGAAATGCAACCGCCAGCTGAATGGCAATGCCCGCCGCTGCCCCCCCCAGACAAACACGCTTTCGATCCTCACTGATCATCCAGGCCGCCAGGGCGAAGACCACCATCCCGGCCATTCCCTGAAATGCCATGCCGTCCCTCCTCCGCCTACGGTTTTCCCGCCGGGAATACACCCGCGAGGCAGGCGCCCCGGATACGATCGGATACGACCGGATACGACCGGCACCAGGGGCGCACCGATGGGTGGCGCTATATCTTGTTGCTGTTTACCAAGCGGGCAAAATGCTCGAAGGATCGGTCATAGGTCTTCTCCGCATCTTTGGGAAAGCAGCACCCCGGCAGCTGTCGGCTTTTGAGGTGGTAGCGGATGCATTCACAGCAGATCCCCTGTTTCGGACAGCCCGCATAGGTGCAGGTGCAGTTCTCTAAATTCTTGTCTTTATGGCACTCCATCGATATCTCCTATCTGAATCCGGTTTGGGGCCATTCTTCTT
>CAJXSB010000372.1 GCA_913060435.1 uncultured Desulfococcus sp. | reverse complement strand
CCTGGGTCGATCTCCGTCCGGAGTCCATAGACCTTGAAGGCCCGGGGGGATTCCCGGTGATCAATAAAGAATATCTCGATCACCCCGAGCAGGAACAGCCGGTGGAGGGCCTGGGCCGTGGGGCCTCCGTCGCCGTCGGCCGCGGCAAGCCGCACCGGCGCCTCCCCGGCATCCATGCCCTCCAGCAGGCGGTCCAGGGTCCGGAAGGGGACCGACACGACCGCATGGAGCCCGGGGTGTGCCTGGGAGATGAGGTGGTGCTGCTTGCCGTAGTCGCAGAGGGTCGCCCTGCCGTGGGGGCAGACCCGGGCCCGGCATCCGGGAATACGGCTCTGCCGGTGGTCGAGATCCGCTTCGCAGGCGTCGTTGGGCAGCTCCGCCAGCCGGATGCCGTGGAGCCGATGCCCATCCCGACCGGCGTCGGCGGTGCGGCGGAGCCATTCGCCCGCACTGTCGCCCATGCCGGTGTGAACCAGAATATGCGGACTCCCGGAATCCCGGAAGCGCCGTTCGGTCATGGAGACGTCGGTGGGATTGCCCCGGTCCCCGAATGCCTCACCCAAAAAGAGGCCATAGGGATCCCGATATTGGGGGAAGGCCGCCGTCGGGGCGTCCGCCCCACCCTCCCGGGACAGCATCGCCGGTATGTCGCGCCAGAGGAGCTGCTCGTAGACCGTCTCCTTCTCCTCCGGGCTCCGGACGACCACCGCCTGGTGGCTGACCCGTTTCTGAAAGGCGCTTTGACGGAGCGGCGGACTCCGGTCCTCCAGACCGAGCATTTCCCGGATGTCCCGGGCCACCCATTCGTCGGATGCCGCCGTCACCGCCAGGACGGAGAGGTCGGGGCTGTGGCGCCGAAGATCGTCGACCATCTGCGGAATCCGCTGGTATGCGGAGCGGAAGCCGACGCCCCATTCCGATATGGCGTGGACCTCATCGATGATGAGACTCCCCGGCGGCGCGCCCTTCACGATCCGGTTCAAATCCTCGCGGAAGGTGCGGCTGACCAGACTCTCCGGAGAGATGTAGAGGAGGCGCCCCCTGCCGAACCAGAGCTCCGTATAGACGATATGGGTGCCGTCACTTGAGAACCGGGGCGTCATCTTCATGGAGGACTGGCCTGCCCGGTCGAGGGAGCTCAGGGGGCTGATCATGAGCCGGCACTCGTTCCCCGACACCGGGGGCAGGCGGAAGCAGAGCGGCCCCGCAGCCGGGGGGAGCCGGCAGAAGATCCGGTCCCCGTCGCGAACCGCCACCTCCCGTCCCGCCAGCACCTTTCCCGCCAGCATCTTTTTCGATGGATCCGCTGCGCCCCGCTTCCGCATCCATCGGCCGAAGCCCCCCAGGCGGTCCTGGAGGGCCGTGGACGTGAACCGGAAGAGCAGGCGGTCGGGAACCAGCTCCCGTTGAACGGCGTGTCGGACATGGATCAGCAATCGTCGCCTCCTCGGGCTGGACCATCGCGATGCCTGCCCCGGGCGCCGTCGAAGCATCGGAGGTCCGGAGCAGCGGTATCAAGGGGCACCCGGAATGGGCCACCATACCCAAAAACAGATCGGCGATCAACCATGCCGAACAGCGGGCGCCAACATGCACCGGCCGCCATGGGTGCTGCGGCATGGAGGCCCGGTGGACTGCGGGCCTCCGGCCGGTGGGCTCCGATCAAAATCTTTGTATTTTCTTGACGTTCTGCTCAGATAGCCCCATGTTATACGTAATTTTGCTGGAAATATGAGACTTATCAGCCCCGCTTCTGCGGCCCTGGGCGGCAAGCCCATATTCCCCGCCGGCACAGGAAGGAGATGCGACATGCCCAGAAAGAAAATAGACCTGCCCGGACAGATCGACCACCTCTCTATCCTTGACGAAGACGGCAAGCTGGATGAATCGCTCGACCCCGGCCTTCCCGACGAGCTCCTGATCAAGCTCTATGAGGCCATGGTCCTGGGACGCGAGTTCGACCGCCGGATGCTCAACCTCCAGCGCCAGGGTCGCATCGGCACCTTCCCCCCCATCACCGGCCAGGAGGCGGCCCATCTCGGCGCCGCGGCGGTGCTGCAGGCCGACGACTGGATGGTTCCCTCGTTCCGGGAGACGGCGGCGGAGCTCTGGCGGGGGCGCTCCATGGAGAGCGTCCTCATGGCCTTCAACGGATTCAACGAGGGCTTTCATGTGGAAGAGGGGCGGAACGACCTCCCCAATTCGGTCCCCGTCGGATCCCAGGTGCTCCACGCCGTCGGGATCGCCTGGGCCATGAAATACCGGAAAGAGAAGCGCGTGGCCATGGCCTTCTTCGGGGACGGCGCCACCTCCCAGGGGGATGTCCACGAAGCCTTCAATTTTGCCGGCGTCTTCCAGGTACCCGCCATCTTCGTCTGCCAGAACAACCAGTGGGCCATCTCCATCCCGCGGTCACAGCAGACGCGGTCCAAAACCATCGCCCAGAAGGCGCTGGCCTACGGCATTGAAGGCATCCAGGTCGACGGCAACGACATCCTGGCCGTATACGCCGCCGCCGCCGAGGCGGCGGAACGGGCCCGGAACGGCGACGGGCCGACGCTCATCGAATGCGTCACCTATCGCCTCATGATGCACACCACCGCAGACGACCCCAAACGCTACCGCACCGAAGAAGAGGTGGAATCATGGCAGAAAAAGGATCCCATCCACCGCTTCCAATCCTACCTGAAGGAGAAGGGGATCATCGACGAGGACGGGATCGCCGACGTCGAGGCTTCGGTCAAGGACCGGATCCAGGAGGCGGTGGATACGGCCGAAAAGCAGATGGCCGAAACCCCGGATCCCCTCCACATGTTTGCACATGTCTATGACACCATGCCCCCGCACCTGGAGGCCCAGCGCGAACAGCTGGCCCAATGGCGCAACAACACCGGCGAGGAGGAGTGATATGGCGAAGATGACGATGGTTCAGGCACTCAACCTGGCCCTGCGCCAGGAGATGGAACGGGATGAAAACGTTATCGTCCTGGGCGAGGACGTCGGCGTGGACGGGGGCGTCTTCCGGGTCACCGACGGGCTTCACGAGGCCTTCGGGGAAGAGCGGGTGGTGGACACGCCATTGGCGGAAAACGGCATCGTGGGCATGTCCATCGGCATGGCCGTCTACGGCCTGAGGCCGGTCTGCGAGATCCAGTTTTCCGGTTTCGCCTACCAGAACTTCCACCAGATCGAAAACCACGCCTCCCGCCTGCGATGGCGCTCCCAGGGGCGCTACCACGTCCCCATGGTGCTGCGGGCGCCCTACGGCGGCGGCGTCCGTGCCCTGGAGCACCACTCGGAGAGCCGCGAGGCCTTCTGGGCCCACATCCCCGGACTCAAGATGGTGATCCCTTCGGGCCCGCGGAGCGCTCGGGCGCTTCTGGTCAGCGCCATCCGGGATCCGGATCCGGTGATCTTCTACGAGGCCAAGGCCCTCTACCGCGCGTTCCGGGAGGAGGTGCCCGAGGAGGAGGAGACCCTTCCCCTGGGCGAATCCAGGATCGCCCGGGAAGGGGACGACCTGACCCTGATCTCCTACGGGGCCATGCTCCGCCCGACCCTGTCAGCGGCGGAGCAGCTCGAAAAGGAGGACGGCGTTTCGGCCGAGGTGATCGACCTCCTGACCATCTCCCCCCTTGACGACACCCTTTTTGTAACGTCCGTCAAAAAGACGGGGCACGCCATGATCGTCCACGAGGCGCCCATGAGCTTCGGACCCGGCGCCGAGATCATCGCGAGGCTGGTGGAAAAGGCCTTCTACTATCTGGAGGTTCCCATCGGCCGGGTCACCGGCTACGACGTGGTGATCCCCCTGTTCGCCCGGGAGAAGGACTATATTCCGAGCGTCGAACGCATCACCCACGAAGCCAGACGAATTCTGGAGACCTGAATCGGAGGAAACACCATGGCCCAATCGTTCCAGCTCCCCGACCTGGGGGAAGGCATTCACGAAGGTGAAGTGACCGCTGTCCTGGTCGACGTCGGCGACCAGATCCAGGAGGGGGATCCGATCCTCGAGGTGGAAACCGACAAGGCGGCCACGGAGATACCGTCCCCGGCTTCGGGCACCGTCTCCGAAATCCTCGTCAAGCCCGGGGACGTGGTCCAGGTCGGCGACGTCCTGATGACCTTCGAGACCGGCGAAGGAGCGGAATCCGCCCCGGAGGACGCCGGTGAGACGCCTGAAGCGGAGACGCCGAAAAAACCCCAGCCGAAAAAATCCGGGAAAGACGCTCCCGCTTCGGAGGCTTCGGAACCATCCCGGGAAAAAGACGATTCGGACGGGGAAGAAGCAGCGCCGGGGGACGAAGAAGACGCTGCGGAGCCACCCCCTGCGTCATCCGGAAAACGGCCGGTGCCCGCCTCTCCTGCGACCCGGCGTCTGGCCCGGGAGCTGGGCGTCGACCTGCACGATGTGACGCCCACCGGCCGGGGCGGCGTCGTGACATCGGATGACGTGCGTGGATTTGCGGAA
>CAJXSB010000371.1 GCA_913060435.1 uncultured Desulfococcus sp. | reverse complement strand
TGGTTCCCGGGAGGCTGATCAGGGCCTCCCCGTTGTGCAGGCGGACATAAAAATCGATGTCCTTGCAGAGGACGACGCCGTTCTGCAGGGTGAACTGGATCACATCGCCGGACCGGAATACGGTGTCGGAGCTGAACTGCATGGTAATAGAGCCGGCCTGGTAGCAGAGAGACTTGGGGATGTTGGGCACGTTGGTCCCCAGCTCTACGCGGTTGGGCGCTGCGTACACCGCACCGGAAAAGGCGATCACGGTGCAAAGTGCAAGCACAAGGGTCAATACTCGTTTTTTCATCGTTTCTCCCTATTGGTGGTTTGGGTTGGCATCAGTGGATGTCGCGGTTTCACCTAATAATTTTTTTTTCATGACATCCTGCAGACCAAAAAAGTGAAGATTCGTTGGTCACCTCCTTTCAACCATTCTAAATATGCAATGTTATGGGCGAAATGAGGATTTATGACTCTACCGTCTCCATTAAACAAAAATAAAAAGAAATGTCAAAGAAAATATAACTTTTTCAATATATTTCTATAAACCTGCATCCGCTGCCTCGAATACCATTCGGCGGTATTCTGTTGCCAGGTTCCCGATGATGCGAACCTCTGAATCCACTTGGATTTCCAACATTTTCGGAACATCCGGACGAGTGAAGCGCCCTGCGCCGTCGGTGGTGATCACCTCATACGGCACCGCAAACGGGATCCAGTCGCCGGGAATCCGCTCATATCCGACAATGTTGACCGAAGCGCCGAAAACCCCCTCGCCCATGCTGTAGAGTCCGTCGCCGTTGATATCCCGGTAGACCCATCCCTCGGCGCTGGGCGGGGCTGCGGTGGATCCGCCAAAGTTCAGGGCCAGGACCAGCGACGGCGCCGTTCGCCCGTCGACCGGCAGGTTCCCGAAGGCCAGTCCGATGCCGGCCTCCCGGTATGCCGGGTTGAGGACCGTCTCTTCCGCCGATGATGCGGCGAACTCTGCGCGCATCATCTCCTCAAAGATCTGCTGAACCTGGTCGGAAAGGAGTGTCACCGATCCATCCATGATGTTGAAGGCGAGTCGCTCCCCTGTGGGGGCATCAACGTCATAGCCCGCATCCAGGATTCGCTCCGCAGCACCGCGGCCGGTTCGATCCTCATGGCTCACATACCCATGGACGGCCATCTCCCGGGCATGGCCCTCTGCCGCATCGGTCAGTTGGGCATTCTTCGTCACCGGCGCCATGCCCGCAGCCCAACGAGCATAACGCTCCGGGTCGGCTGCACGCACGCCTTCCGTATCCACTCCCAGCGACGCTGCAACATCAAGCGGCCGCATCCGGGCCTGGTTGATCAGGATCAGGAGGGTCGACTCCGCCCCCCGCGCCGTGATGTTCTCGGAGATCGAAGACCCGAAGTCGCAGGTCGCCATGTAGGCGTTGTAACGATTGCCATCCAGGGTGATCTGGCCGGAAAGAATGCCGATGCCGACCTCTCTCATGGAAGGATTCAGGATGTTCTTTGGTGCGGGACTTGCCGGGTCGGTCTCATTTTTCAGGATATTCTGAAAAATGGCCTCTGCCGCCGCTGTGGGATCAATATAATTATAGAATGCGATAAAGCCGACGGATTCGCCCATCTCCACCGCCTCATAACCGCTCGCCTCGATGCGCTCTTCGTAGGTGCTGCCGTCCGTTCCTTCATGGCCATAGAAATTCCGGGTCAACATATCCATGACATGGCCCCTGGCCGATGCCTGAAGGCGATCGTCCAACGCCAGCGCCGGCATGCCGCCAGCCATCCATGACGCGCCTTCCGGAAACGCCGCAACGGCGGCATCCAGATCGATGCCGGCCTCGGCCATCACCACTGCCGGGTTCATGCGCACGGCATTGATCCTCGAAAGGAGGTGGCTTTCCGCTGCCGCGAACAGATCCCACACATCGTCCTCTGCCGTCGCCATGGGCACTGCCGCGGCGAAACACAGCGAAAAAGCAATATATGCAAGCAGTATTTTCATACGAAAAAGAGAAAAAGCAACTTCGATGCCATTATCATGAAAGCAGCAGAATAATTCCTTTATTCAATACCATATCAATGATTTATTTTCGAACAGCCACCATCGGTCTTTTGGCACCGGAAAGACCCGCCCTGGCTCGATCTGACCGGCGATGGTCAGATCGAACCAACAGGGAGGCTCGGCGTCACCACGCCTTCCGGAGGGTAATCTGCGCGGCAGCCGGTGCGCCTTCCATCAAGCCATAGGTTCCCGGCGTCAAATAGTGGTTGTCCGTGGCGTTCTCGACGGAAAGTTCGAGGTCCAGCCCCGGCCAATAAAGGTCGTGGAGGGTGAGATTGAGGTCCAGCGTCCAGAATCCCGAAGCGGAAACCGTATTGAACCTGGGCTGCGTCGGATCGGTTTCGTCAAGATAAACCAGATCCCTTCCCGAGACATACCCCGCCCGTGCAAAGGCCGTGAGCCTGTCGGTGGGCCGCCATGTTCCGGTCAGGTTGAAAAGGGTCTTGGCGCCGATGTCGTAGGGATAATCCAATTCGATGATACCGGTGCTCTCCTGGGGGGTAAAAAACGGCTCATACAAAAATGTTTCATCTGGCCCGCTGTTCTCCATCAGGGTCAGGCTGGCGTAGAGATCGAGGGTGGGATGGGGTGTGTAGCGCGCTTCGAGCTCGACACCGTAGATGTCCTGGCGGTTGGGCTCGGAAAGGCCGGCATAGGGGTCCTCCAGGATATGGTTGTCGATCTTGTTCAAAAAGCCGCAGACGTTTGCATGGAATCGCTTTGCCGGCGCCCAGGCCACCTGGAGGTTGACACTGGTGATCTGCTCCAGGTCGAGGTTGGCGCCTTCCTGGAGCTGTTTGGCAAACGGCGTCCGATAGGCGTTGCCCAGGATGAGCTTGAATATCCATTCCTCCGAAGGCGCCATCGAGGCGCCAGTGTTGTAGCTGAGGTGGTTTTTGTAGTCGTCATGGAAGTCGTAGCGCAGCCCCAGCCAGACGTCGAGGCTGCCGAAACGGTGATTGTACTGCCCAAAAAGAGACCAGAGATAGGCGGTATAGTCCTCCTGCTCGACAACGGGAAGAAGGGTCAGATTGTCCGGCCCCAGAAACCTCGGCAGGTATCCCTTCCATATCAGCGCATCCTCTATCCGCTTCTCCCGATAGGAGACACCGCCGGTGAAGAGATCTTTGCCGGCAGCCATCGCCCGGTCGTAGATCACCTCGGCAAAGGCGGTCTTCTCCCGGGATTCGTATTCCTGGTCGATGATCCGGGTCTCCGTATCCAGCCAAGTCCTGTAGAGGGTTGCACGCAGAAGGGACGTCCGGTCGATGTCGATCTTCGACTCGGCCTTGATGAAGCTCACCGGATCGTCAAGGCTCTCCCCCCAGGAGAGGCCCTTCTCCATGCTGTTCATGGTGTAGGGCTTGTGGTTGTCGGCCAGCCGTCCGGACAGGGATAGTACATCGCCGATGTTGATGTTGCCGGAGGCCTCGAGGTAGCGTGATGTTCCGGGCTGGTCCTCCCCATACCGCCGGGACGGGGGCACCGGAAACGGGCCGTCCCCCCACAGCCGAAGCACATCGAAGGTCGTGTCGTCCTCTTCCCCGTAGCGAGCGCTGAGGGAGAAAAAGCCATCCCAGACGCCGGCGTTATGGCCCAGGTTTGCGTAGGCCCCGGCCTGGTCGCCCGGGAGCCCATAGAGTGCGCCGACCTCGACCCCGTCAAAATCCTTTCCTGTGAGGGGCACCACATTGACAATACCGGCGAAGGCATCCGGCCCCCAGAGGACCGAACCCGGCCCACGGATGATCTCGATTCGCTTGATCGGCGCCAGCGACAGGTCATAGTCGAGGGAATTGAGGGATTTGGTGGCATCCGAGGTCAGCGGCACCGTATCATACAGAAACAGCGTCGAGTCGGGGATGCCCCGGAGATAGGGCCGGGTCCCCCGCTCCCGCTCGGCCATGTAGAACCCGGGAACGGTCTCGAGGATCTTGCTCAGGGTGTCCTGCCCCCGCTCGCGGAACTCCTTGCGGGTGACCACCTTGGCCACGGCCGGCGCCCGGGACGCGCTCTCCTCGCGCCGGGAAGCGATGGTCAGCACATCCAGGTCCTCTCCCACGAACATGAGGATGGTGTCATCCATGGCGCTGGCTGTCGCCGAAGCGGCGGCATCGACCGGCGGGGCCAATACGGCGGCGATGCCGGCAAAAAAGAGTATCCGCAGTATGTGTCTCCGTAGATTTGGCATAGGCCTCTATCTGTTCGCCTGCTTCATCAATACCCGGAATTTGGCCCTGCTGAGCCCCAGAAGCTTTGCAGCGGCCGTCTGGTTGCTCCCGGCCATCTCCAGGGCCTGTCGTACCAGCTCGTTTTCTACCTCTTCGAGAACGATGCCCCCCGGCGGTAGGCGGAAGCCTGCTCCGGCATCCGCCGGGCTGCACCCCTGGGAGGGTTTCAGGAAGGAGAGCGTCTCCCCGGAGATGCGGCCC
>CAJXSB010000370.1 GCA_913060435.1 uncultured Desulfococcus sp. | reverse complement strand
CCGGGGACGGCGCCAATGTCCAGCAGCACGCTTACAACGGCGGGGACAACCAGCGATGGCGGTTGGTCCCGGCGGCCGGGGATGGATACAGCATCATCTCCATCAACAGCGGCATGTGCCTGGATGTGAAAGGCGAGGAGACCGCCGACGGCACCAACGTCCAGCAGGCGCGCTGCAACGGCGGCGACAACCAGATATGGCGGCTTTCGCCGGAGTCCATCGTCCCCGGACCGGCAGGGCCGCCCCGCTGACATCACTTCAACAGCCGGGCCGCTGCCTCCCGCAACCCGGCGCTTTCGCCTTGACACCACCGGTCCGTTTCAATAAGGTGCAGCCGGTTTTTGCGGGCAGCCACGACGTCCCGGTCCCCATGGGCCGGATCGACATTTCAAACAGGCTCTCAGGGGAAGGAAAACGTTTTTGCTCGGCACACTGGTCAACACACTGGCGATCATCTGCGGCAGCCTTGCGGGGCTTCTCCTGAGGGGCGGCGCACCGGAGCGGTACATGGCGACGGTGATGCAGGCCATCAGCCTGGCCGTCATTCTGATCGGCCTGAAAGGGGCCATCGGCACCCAGGACATTCTGCTGGTGATATTCAGCCTGGCCATCGGCAGCGTTATCGGAGAGATGCTCCGCATCGAGGAGCGGCTGGAGCAGTTCGGGAACCGGCTTGAACAGCGGTTTTCAAAGGGCGGGGGGGGATTTTCCAGGGGCTTTGTCGCCGCCAGCCTTCTTTTCTGTGTCGGATCGATGGCCATTGTCGGCTCCCTCGAGAGCGGCCTTACCGGCGACCATCAGACCCTTTACGCCAAATCGGTCCTCGACGGCGTGGCCGCCGTCGTCTTCAGTTCGACCTTCGGGGTCGGCGTTATCTTCTCGTCTGTTTCGGTCTTCTGCTATCAGGGGCTGATCACCCTCGGCGCCGCCGCGATCAAGCCCTTTCTGGTCCCGTCGGTGGTGGCGCAGATGTCGTCCGTTGGCGGCCTCCTCATCATGGCCATCGGTTTCAATCTGCTCGAGATCCGTCGGATCAAGGTGGGGAACATGCTGCCGGCGGTCTTCATTCCGCTCCTCTATTTCATCCTCCGCCGGGTGGCGGGCATATAGGCGGCCCCGGGTGCGCGCCGCTGACCTCAGTCATGGTCGAACACATATCCCACCGACCGGAGGCTCTTGAAGAAAACGGGGTGCCTGGGGTTCTCCTCGAAGTATTTGCGCAGCCGGACGATGAAATTGTCCACCGTTCGGGTCGCCGTCTTCCCCGTATAACCCCAACCCACCTTGAGAAGCTTGCTGCGGGAGAGCGGCCTGCCCCGATGGGCGATAAAGAGCTTCATCAGACGAACCTCCTGATCGGTCAGACGGATCGTACCGTATCGGCACTCGGCCGTTGCGGTGTCGAAATCGATTCTGTTGCCCCCGAAGGTATAGACCGCCGGAACCTTGTCCATGGTCTCCCGGCGGCCGTTCTCCCCGGTGCCCTGCCATGCCGAGCGCTTGAGGAGGCGCTCGATCCGCAGCAGAAGCTCATCAAGATGGAACGGCTTGGTCAGATAGTCGTCAACGCCGTAAGAGAGCCCCTTGATCTTGTCGTTGTGGGCGCTCTTGGCCGAGAGAATCAAGATGGGGATATGGTCGTCCTCGAGACGAATGTGCTGCAGGACTGAAAGGCCATCGATCACCGGCAGCATGATGTCGAGGATGATCAGGTCCGGACGGTTTCCCTTCCAGTGCCTCAGGGCATCGACACCGTCCTTGGCGATCTCGGCGTCGTAGCCCTGAAGAATGAGGTTCAGCTTCAGGCCCTCTGCGATGTGGGCTTCATCCTCGACGACCAGTATTCGCTTTTTGTTTTTTTCGGACATGGGATGGGTGCCTGCTGATCTGCGCCGGGGGCGTCCTGTCTGGGGCGCCTGCGCTGTGAAGGGTAGACGGGCAGGATGAGGGTGAAGACAGCGCCTTTGCCTGCGCCCTGGCTTTCGGCGCTGATCCTGCCCTTGTGAATGCGCGCGATGTTCTGCACCAGGTAAAGCCCGAGCCCGCTGCCTCTTGCCGTCATATCATCGGAGCGTCCGACCTGGTAGAATTTTTTGAAGATCCGCTTGATGTCCGACTTTCCAATGCCGATGCCGTTGTCCTGGAAGCGGATGGCCAGATCCCGTTTCCGGCGTTCGAAACAGATGTCGATTCGGGGCGTGTCGGAGCGGTTGTACTTGACGGCGTTGGTGACGAGGTTAATCAGGAGCATCTCGAACAGCGGGATGTTGAGGTCGCAGGTGAACATCTCGTCATCGGGGGCGTGAAGCCCGATGCGGCAGTCCTTGAAGAGGTGGTGGTTCCGCTGGATGAAATGCCGGATGACCTGTGCCGGGTCTGAAGGAGCGAACTCCCCCTGGTAGTTCCGGCTCTCGATTCGTGCGAGATTGAGGATGCGGGTGATGTTGTCGGAGAGCCGGTCGACATCCAGCAGCATGTAGCGGATGTATTTCATCTGGTCGGCCCTGGGAATGTCGTGCTTCAGAAACGTCTCCAGGTAGAGCTTGAGGGAGGTGACGGGCGTCTTGAGCTCATGGGTGAAATTGTTGATGAAATTGTGCTGGAGCCGGTAAAGCTGCAGGGTTTTTTGGCCGTAGACGAAAATGGCGAAAATGCCGACAAGGATGAACCCGACGAGGATGGAGAGCACCAGGATCACCATCCAGGTTTCGGATTTGAGCGCCTGTTGAGGATCAATATTGAATTTGCGGGCGATAATCTCCAGGTCCGTACTGGCTTTCATGTACCAGTAGATGTACAGGAACAGGGACAGCATCAGTGCCAGGGTGGATATGATGAATACGAATATGGGGTGGTAAAACCATCGGGCGCGTTTCATGATGGTCGACTATTATAACGCTGCATGGCGAATGTCAATTCCCGGCCCTTCCGGGGAAGGGCTGGACACGCCCCTGGTTTCATTCTATAACGGCGCCCGGATGCGACCCCGAGAACCCGTCGCCATGGCAGAAAAGGCCGTCGGACGGGCCGGCGGCCGACGGTTCGTGCCGCATCAGTCATTCCCCGCTTGAACAATGGAGAGAAACCGGTGACGCTATTGCCGAAAGATGATCCGTCCGTTCCAGGGCTTCTGTGGCCGGAGCTGTTAGAGGGGCGGCTGGTCAGGCGCTACAAACGGTTCCTGGCGGACGTTGTCCTGGATGACGGCCGTCTGGTCACGGCCCATTGCCCCAATTCTGGAAAGATGACGGCCTGCTGTGAACCCGGGATGCCGGTGTTCCTGTCCCGCCACGACAACCCGAAGCGGAAACTGAAATATACCTGGGAGATGATCCGCATGCCGAACTCGCTGGTGGGGGTCAACACCCAGGTTCCCAACCGTCTGGTGGCGGACGCCATCCGCCGCGGCCGGGTTCCCGAGCTTGCCGGCTATGCCGCCCTGAAGCGCGAGGTGCCGGTGGGCAGCGGCAGCCGCATCGACATCCTGCTCTCCGGTCCGAGCCCGGGACGATGCTATGTAGAGGTGAAAAACTGCACCCTCGTCGAGGAGGGGATGGCGGCGTTTCCCGATGCGGTCACCGCCCGCGGCCTCAAGCACCTCCATGAGATGCAGCGCCTTCTGGCGGAAGGTGACCGCTGCGTGATGTTTTACCTCATTCAGCGCATGGACGCCCGCTGCTTTACCCCGGCGGATGGCATCGATCCGGCGTACGGACGGGAACTGCGGCACGCTGCAGTTGCGGGTGTCGAGATCCTCGTATACGATGCCGCGCTCACGCTGGAGGGGATCTGGTTGAACCGTAAAATTCCCTGCAGGCTTTGATATTCGGTGCAGGCGCCGGAAAAAAATGTTTACAAAATTAGCGTCATCTTATATTAACAAACAGCAAATTTGTTATAATTACTGGTGTATGGACTGCTTCTTAACGGCTTAACCGGTTAGACATGCAAAGAGGTTTTTTTATGGTAAAGAAATCAACGGCAAAATCCACTTCCAAAAAGAAGACCGTCGCCAAGAAAAAAAAGACGTCCGCCAAGGCCAAGAGCCCTGCGAAAAAAACCATGAGTGCGGGCGCTAAGCAGAAGGGCGGAAAGACGCCGGCGGCCAAGAAGAAAGCGACACCGAAAAAGACCGCTGCCAAACAGAAAAAAACTTCTACCGAAAATCTGCTGATGAAAAAGTTCGACCGTTGGCAGCCGGATGTGCTGTATGCGGCGCCTGCGGCCCCGGATGCAGATGCCGATTACACGGCGCCGCCGCGGTTTGCGGCGGAGGATGCGCGCTCCCGGGAGATTCTGGGCCGGAAATTCGATTTTGATTTTGCAGCGGTCTCCAAGCCGCCGAAAAAGAAGCGCACGCTGTCGGAGCTGGTGCACCTGCAGTTCGACCGTTGGCAGCCGGATGCGCTGTATGCGGCGCCTGCGGCCCCGGATGCGGATGCCGGGTACACGGCGCCGCCGCGGTTTGCGGCGGAGGATGCGCGCTCCCGGGAGATTCTGGGCCGGAAATTCGATTTTGATTT
>CAJXSB010000369.1 GCA_913060435.1 uncultured Desulfococcus sp. | reverse complement strand
CCCGGAGCAGCGTCTCGCGGCGGCCGTCGCCGCCGGAACGCCAGGCCAGCCAGCAATCCGCCATCTCCAGCAGCACCGACTCGCCGTCCCCGACGACGATGGCATCGAAAAAGTCCGCCACGGGCTCGGGGTTGACGGTGCAGGGGCCGCCGGCAATGATCAAGGGGTGCGACGCATCCCGGTCCCGCGAACGGAGGGGAATGCCCGAGAGGTCAAGCATGGTCAGCACGTTGGTGAAATTGAGCTCGTACAGGAGGCTGAACCCCACGATGTCGACCGCACCCAGCGGCAGGCCGGATTCGAGTGTGGTCAGCGGATGTCCGGCATCCCGGAGGCGGGCCTCCATATCGAGGCCCGGAGCGAAGACCCGCTCGGCGGCGATCTCCTCGCGCCGGTTCAGGATGTCGTAGAGAATCTGCAGCCCGAAATGGGAGGTGCCGACCTCGTAGAGGTCCGGGTAGGCCAGGGCCACCTTGAGGTCGACCCGGTCCAGATTCTTCCGGATCCGGTTGACCTCGGACCCCAGGTATCGGCTGGGCTGGTGGACCAGCGGCAGGATGTCTTGAATGTCGCTAGCGTTCATGCTAAAAAGCTTCCGTTCGTTACCGAAAAACAAAATTACTATATTAACCATCTGGATGAAAAATACAAACCCTCAATGAAAATAATCAACAGAAACCCCGCCGGATGGGTGATCCTGGCGGCATGCCTCTGCCTGGCGGTGCCCCCCTCCGCCCCAACGGCAGCCGCCGAAATCAGCCGGGAAAACGCGGTGGTCAGGGCGGTCCGAAAGGTCAGCCCGGCCGTCGTCAATATCAGCTCCGAAACCACGGCCGAGGGCCGGCAGGGGCCGTTCAACAGCATGGACCCCCTGTTCGATTGGTTCTTCCGGGATTTCTTCGAGTCGAACCCGAGGCGACGGTACCAGCGGGCCAGCCTTGGCTCGGGGGTCATCATCGACGGCAGGCGCGGCTTCATCCTCACCAATGCCCATGTCATCTCCCAGGCGGGCAGGATCACCATCACGCTCGAGGATGAACGGGAATTCGAAGCCACCATTGTCGGCGCGGATCCGGATTCGGATTTGGCCGTCCTGAGAATCGATGCGACAGACCCGCTGCCGGCTGTCGAGATGGGGGATGCCAGTGACCTGATGATCGGTGAGGACGTCATCGCCATCGGCAACCCCTTCGGCTTCTCCCACACGGTGACCACCGGGGTCATCAGCGCCGTCAATCGAAATATCCGGGCCGACAATGCCGTCTACCACGACTTCATCCAGACCGACGCCTCCATCAACCCCGGCAACAGCGGCGGCCCCCTCCTCAACATCAACGGGGTTCTGATCGGCATCAACACCGCCATCTACGCCAAGGCCCAGGGCATCGGATTCGCCATTCCCATCAACAAGGCCGCCCGGGTGGTGCGGGACCTCATTGAACACGGTGAAGTCTCCCAGACATGGATCGGCCTCACCGTCCAGGGGATCACGGAACAGATGGCCCGCTATTTCCAGGTCCCCGGCGGCGGGGTCCTCGTCCGGCAGGTGGCGCCCGACAGCCCGGCCCACGTCAAGGGAATCCGGGAAGGGGACGTCATCCTTTCCGTGGGCGGCATCAAGGTCCGGTCCGCCGGAGAATTCAATTCCGCCATGAGGGGCTTCGCCGCGGGGGAAAGCATTCACATCTCCCTGTGGCGGAGCGGCAGCGCGCGCAAGACGACCGTCAAGGCCGCCAAGTTTCCCCAGGCCAGGGCCGCCGAGCTCGGATACCAACGCTTCGGCGTCAAGGTGAAGGATGCCGCCTCCTGACGCGGCCGAAGCGGCGGGGCTGTTATCACCCTGGTCCGGCCGGACTCCTATCTGGCCGAAATCGGCGTCCAGCCCGGCGACGTGATCCGGCAGATCGACGAGATGCCGATTGAAAACGCCAAGGATTTTGAACGCGCCGTTGCCAGATATCGGAACAAGGGTTCGGTGGTCATCCTCCTCCAGCGGGGAGGCCGCGGCTACTACATCACCCTGAGGCTTTAGCGACGGCCCCTGGACAAATGCGCAGGCGGGTGCTTGACAGCGCACCAACCCTGTGTTAATTTTCTGAAATTTCAATATTTATCGATCTTTCCGTCCCCCCCGATTATTGCCGGCGGAGCCCCCGATAGCGGGAAAAGGGCTGAACGCCGAAGCCACCACCGGCGATGCGGACGGACGCAGATAGCGGGAAAACGGAAACCATGAAGCGCAAAGACGATGACCACCGCAGCGGGCGGCCCGAGAGACCGTCGACAACGATCGTCCCGGATGGAGACCTCGATGCCGTGGCCGCAGCAGACGGTCGACAGTCGCGGGCCGCCCGAACGGAGCGGCCGTTTATTGACCCCGAAACCTTCGATGCAAAGAGGGTCATGGCCCCCGGGGGAGACCTCGATGCCATTCATTTGAATGCAGGAATTGCAGCGGCGGACAGACAGCGCGGCGGACCGGTCGGGCCGGCGGCGTCTGCTTCGCCGCATCCCGACGGAGATGGAAACGAAATGACCATCAGAAAGAGCGGACCCTTTGTCGATTCCGGTCTGGAGGAGGATAGCGGCCGGGAGCCTCGCTTCCGTGCTGCACCCGCCCGTGGGAGGGTCATGGCGGAGGCACCCGAGGATGCACGGGATTTCCGGTTTCGTGACGGCAGTGACGAGCCCTTTTCCGCAACACCCGACGATTTCCGCGACAGAGGCGCGCAGGCGGCGGTCCGCAGCAGGGTTTCACCGACAATTACGGGCGGTCGGATATCTTCGGAGACGCCCCCATCCGGCGTTCCCGAACCCTCCGACGCCCGCCATGCAGGGGATCGCCGGGAACCCGCTCGCGCCCCAGTCGTAGAATCTGCGCCGCAGCACGGCCCCAAAGAAGCGTCGGCTGCCTGCATTGACGTTTCGACCGCCCAGCTCGAGGAGGTGGTCGGTCGGATCATGGAGCGGGTTTTTGTGGAAAAGATCGAGGCGATGCTGCAGGCGGTGCTCGAAAAAGCCGTCGACAGAGAACTGGAGAGATTCCGCCGGAAAACAACCGATTGAGGAGTAGAAGTCCATGAGCACCAATATGCTTGAGAAGGGGTACGAACCCCATGACGTGGAAAAACGCTGGTACGATTTCTGGGAGCGGGAGGGCCTCTTCGCCGCCGAAGAAGAGAGCGAGAGGCAGGCCTATGCCATCGTGATCCCGCCCCCCAACGTCACCGGCGTCCTACATATGGGGCATGCCCTCAACAACGCCCTGCAGGACATCCTCTGCCGATACAGAAGACTCCGCGGCGACAACGTCCTATGGATGCCCGGCACCGACCACGCCGGCATCGCCACCCAGAACGTGGTGGAACGCAAACTGGCCGAGGAGGGCACCGACCGGCACGCCCTGGGCCGTGAAAAGTTCATCGAGGCCGTCTGGGCGTGGCGCGAAACTTACGGCAGCGCCATCATCAACCAGCTCAAGCGCCTGGGCGCCTCCTGCGACTGGCCCCGGGAGCGCTTCACCATGGACGACGGCCTGTCCCGGGCCGTGCGCAAGGTCTTTGTCCAACTCTACGACGAGGGCCTGATCTACCGCGGCGACTACATCATCAACTGGTGCCACCGCTGCCATACGGCCCTGGCGGATCTCGAGGTGGAGCACGAGGACCTGGACGGCCACCTCTACCATATCCGCTACCCCTATGTGGGTCAGGAGGGGGGCATCGTAGTGGCCACCACCCGGCCCGAGACCATGCTGGGGGATACGGCGGTGGCGGTCCATCCCGAGGATACGCGCTACGCCCACCTGGTGGGCAAGACTGCGATACTGCCTCTGCTGGATCGGGAAATACCCATTGTCGCCGACGAGTATGTGGATATGGAATTCGGTACCGGGGTGGTGAAGATCACCCCCGGCCATGACCCCAACGACTTCGAGGTGGGGCAGCGCCACGATCTCCCGGTGTTGCGGGTGCTGCACGACGACGGCACCATCAATGAAAACGGCGGCCCCTACGCCGGGATGGACCGGTATGAGGCGCGCAAAGCGGTTGTAAAGGATTTGGAAAAGCTCGGCCAACTGGAGAAAACAGAGGATCACACCCACAATGTGGGCCACTGCTACCGGTGCCATACGGTGGTGGAGCCTCTCGTGAGCAAGCAGTGGTTTGTGGATATGGCGCCCCTGGCGAAGCCCGCCATAGACGTGGTGCGCTCCGGCAAGGTACACTTCGTGTCCGAGCGGTTTGAGAAGGTGTATTTCAACTGGATGGAGAATATCCGCGACTGGTGCATCTCCCGCCAGCTCTGGTGGGGACATCGCATCCCTGCGTGGTACTGCGACGACTGCGGCGAGGTGATCGTGGCGGAGGGAGCTCCCGAGACCTGCCCCAAATGCGGCGGGCCCGTCCGCCAGGACGAGGACGTACTGGACACATGGTTCAGTTCGGCATTGTGGCCTTTCTCCACATTGGGATGGCCGGAGGAGACCGAGGATTTAAAGTATTTCTACCCCACCAGCGTCATTTGCCCGGGGTA
>CAJXSB010000368.1 GCA_913060435.1 uncultured Desulfococcus sp. | reverse complement strand
TGCAGGGATGCGACAATTTCTGCACCTACTGCGTGGTGCCCTACGTGCGCGGCCGGGAGGCCAGCCGCAGGCCCGGGGAGATCCTGAGGGAAATCGAATCGCTGGTCGCGGCCGGAGTGCGCGAGGTCACGCTTCTGGGCCAGAATGTCAACAGCTATGGAAAGAAGGAGGGGCTCCCGCCGTTTCATGCGCTTCTTGCCCGGGTCAACGCCGTCGACGGGCTCCGCCGCATCCGTTTTACCACCTCTCATCCCAAGGATCTATCGCCGGAGTTGATGGCCGCCTTCCGGGACCTCGACAAGCTCTGTCCCCATATCCACCTCCCGGTTCAATCGGGGTCGGATGCGGTGCTCCAGCGCATGCACCGCCGCTACACCCGCGATACCTATCTGGAAAAGGTCCGGCAGCTGCGGAGCATCTGCCCCGGAATCGCCCTTACATCGGACATCATCGTAGGGTTCCCGGGGGAGACACGGGCCGACTTCGATGCCACCCTCAGCCTCGTGCGGGAGGTTGCCTACGACGGGCTGTTCGCATTCATGTACTCCGACCGGCCCAATGCTCCGGCGGCCGGATTTGCGGAGAAGGTGCCCGAGGATGAAAAAAGCGACCGACTCCAGGAACTCCTGCGTCTCCAGGAGCACTATACGCTCCGCAGCAACCGTGCGCTGGTGGGGGACGTCCGCGAGGTGCTGGTGGACGGGCCGAGCAAACGCCAGGGGCCTTCGTCCGCAGCTGAGGATCCAGGGCTCGCCATCCAATGGAGCGGCCGTACGCCCTGCAACAAAATCGTTCATTTCTCCATGCCGGAAGATGCGGCAACGCCGACCGTGGACATCACGGGGGAGCAGGTTTCCGTCAGGATCGAGGATGCTTTCAGCCACTCGCTTCGTGGGCGGCCGGTTTTTTCAGGAACGCACTGCACGAAAGGAGAAAAATGCTATGCAGCATAAGGTGAGCATCGCGGGACTGACCATGGATCCCACATCCAACACGCCGATCATCATACTGAAATCGGAGGAGGATGATCAGACCATACCCATCTGGATCGGGCTGTTGGAGGCGACCTCCATCGTATCGGCCCTCCAGAAGATCAAGTTCGAGCGGCCCATGACCCATGATCTGTTCCGGAATTTTCTGGATACACTCAATATCACGGTAACGAAGATCGAGGTGTGCGATCTCAAGGAGAATACCTTTTACGCAAGGATCCACCTCCAGAACAGCGACGATACGATCTTCGACATGGACGCCCGGCCCAGCGATGCCATCGCCATCGCCGTCCGGACGGGCGCGCCGATTTACGTGGATGAGAAGGTGATTGAGAAATCCGGCGTGCCGGCCGGGCAGGTCGAGGTCCTGGATGAGAGCGAAGAGGGCAAAAAGTGGGCTGATTACCTGGAAAAACTGTCCCCTGAAGACTTCGGAAAATACAAGGTGTAGCCGCGGGGTCGTCTAATGGCGCCGCTGGTAGTCGATGACCTGCTGTAGGATCGTTTCCAGGTCGGTGACGGGCTCATAACCGACAAGGCCGCGGATCTTGTCGATGCTCGGCACCCGGCGCTGCATATCCTCGAAATCCTTGGCATAGGCCTTTTCGTAAGGAATCAGTTCCACCGTGGAGGCGGCTCCGGTCTTCTGGATGATCCGTCTGGCCAGATTCAGGATCGAGATCTCCTCCGTCCCGCCGATATTGAAAACCTCCCCCACGGCGCCGTCGCATGCCATGAGCGACGAGAGCCCCCGGACCACGTCCTTGACATAGGTAAATGTCCGCGTCTGCGTGCCGTCGCCGTAGACCGTGAGCGGTGCGTTGTCCAGGGCCTGGGAGACGAGCCGCGGGATGACCATGCCGTAGGCGCCGGTCTGGCGGGGGCCGACGGTGTTGAAAAGGCGCGTGATGATCGCCTCGAGCCCCGTGGTCCGGAAATAGGCCAAAGCCGTGAATTCATCCATGAGCTTGGAGGCGGCGTAGCTCCACCGGAACTTGCTCGACGGTCCATAGATGATGTTGTCGGTCTCCACCAGGGGGGCATGGAGGTGCTTGCCGTAGACTTCGGACGAGGAGGTGATGAGCACGCGCTTCTTGAATTTGGCGCAGAGCTCGAGGACCTTCTCGGTGCCCTCCACATTGATCTTGATCGACTTGAGGGGGTTGTCGAGGATGTACTGGACCCCGACGGCGGCGGCGAGATGGAAGACCACGTCACAGGTTCCCGTCAGCTCCAGCATCCGGTCGTGGTTGAGGATGGTGTCCACGTGGACGAACAGGCGGCTTCGATAGCGCTCGTCCGCCTGCAGCGGCGCCAGGTTGTCCATTGTTCCCGTGGAGAGGTCGTCGATCACATAGACCTCATCCCCCTTTTCAAGGTATGCCTCCGCTAAGTGGGATCCGATAAACCCCGCCCCTCCCGTGATTAGAACCCGCATAAGCTATGCTCCTCAGTAGGTTGAATGTTTCCCTGTGCACGGATTTTCCGTGGACAAATGGGGCTGTTCGTCCTAAACAGAACCGTCTGGGCTAAACGGAACCGTTCGGGCGCCCGGGCGGCGAAATGCCCCTTCCGCCGCTCCGGAAACGAGGACAACTTATAGAAAAAAGACGGGCGAAGCAATCACAAAACCACAGCCACCGCAAAACCAGGCTTGAAAACCGGCATGCTATCCTATTTCGATGACCTGAAGACCCCGGACGGCGCCCATCTCCGCTACGGCATTTTTCGTAGCGAAGGCGCGGTGCGGCGCGGAACGATGCTCCTGCTCACCGGCCGGAGTGAATTTCTGGAAAAATATGCCGAAGTCATCTTGGACCTCAATCACCGGGGGTGGGACGTCTTCAGCTTCGACTGGCGGGGGCAGGGGCTTTCGGCGCGGATGCTCCCGAACCGGCACAAGGGACATATCCGGGATTACGGGGTCTACATCGGGGATCTCGACCTTTTCCTCCGGCGGGTGGTGATCCCCGATGCAGCCCGCCCCCTGGCCGGCCTCGCCCATTCCATGGGGGCGCATATCCTGGTCCGATATCTTGCGCATCAAGACCGGCTTTTCCGCCGGGTCGTGCTGACGGCCCCGATGATTGACATCTACACCAATATCTTTCCCGTTGCATTTGCAAGGCTTTTGGCCAGGGCCGCCACGCGCCTCGGCCGCTCCCATGCCTATGCGCTGGGGGAAGGGGACTATCGCCCGCCGTCTCTTCACGCCTTCCGGAAAAACCGCCTGACCACCGATTATGAGCGCTACATGTCGATCCACCGCCGGATCGAACGGAATCCCGGACTGGCCCTGGGCGGGGTGACCTACGGATGGCTGCAGGCGACCTTCGAATCCATCGACGCGATGGCGGCACCGGGGTTCGGACGGTCCATCCGGACGCCGGTGCTGATGGTCTCATCAGGGGATGACCAGGTGGTGCCGGCGGGGCCCCAGCTGACCCTCTGCAGGGGACTTGAGGACTGCCATTTTGTCTCGATCTCCGGTGCCCGTCACGAAATCCTGATGGAGCAGGACCAATACCGGGATGCCTTCTGGCGGGCCTTCGACCGTTTCATGGCCCCGGAGGCGCTGGTGGACGGCAGCGCGGGGCTGCTTCAATCCGCGTCGATGGCCTCCAGCGCCTCCCACCGGGAATAGGCGTCTTCGAGGGCGGTGTCGAGGGCCGCCAGCCGTGCCTTTGCCTCGGCGATTGCTTCACCCGGCCCCTTGTAGAAGGCTGGATCCGACATCTCCGCGTGGAGCGCCGCCTGCTCCGCCTCCAGGTCCTCGATGGCCTGGGGCAGGGATTCGAGCTCGATGCGCTCCTTGTAGGTGAGCTTTCTCGGGCGCTCACGACGGGGCTTCGGCGATTTCGGCGCCGCCGGTGCTGCCTCGGCGGGCGCAGGTGCGGCGGGGGGGCGCTGGGCCAGCCAGTCGTCGTATCCCCCGACGTATTCCACCGCCCGGCCGCCGCCTTCGAACACCAGGGTGCTGGTCACCACGTTGTTGAGGAAGGTCCGATCGTGGCTCACCAGCAGCACCGTGCCCTCGAAGTCGACCAGCAGGCTCTCCAGCAGCTCCAGCGTCTCCACGTCGAGATCGTTGGTGGGTTCATCGAGCACCAGAAGATTGGCCGGACGGGTGAATAGCTTGGCCAGAAGGAGCCGGTTTCTCTCACCGCCGGAGAGGATGGAGACCGGGCTCCGGGCCTTTTCCGGCGAAAAGAGGAAGCCCTTGAGGTAGCCGATGACGTGGGTCGGCCGCCCGCCGATGATGACCTGGTCGTTGCCCTCGGCCACGTTTTCCTGCACCGTCCGCGATGGATCGAGCTCGTCCCGGAGCTGGTCAAAATAGGCTGTCTCGAGGTGGGTGCCGTGCCGCACCGTACCGCGGGACGGGGTGAGCTTCCCGAGGAGGATGTTGAGCAGGGTCGTCTTGCCGGCGCCGTTGGGGCCGATGATGCCGAGTTTATCCCCCCGGGTGACGGTGATGGACAGATCCCGGATGATGGGTCTGCCGTCCCAGTCGTGGCGCACATTCCTGGCTTCGATGACAAGCTTCCCGGTCC